>NZ_MOMO01000223.1:0-37983 GCF_009933855.1 Pseudomonas sp. SG-MS2
GCCATCGCCCTGGTCGCCGAAAGCCCACTGTTCGGCCAGCGCGTGATGCAGCGCCGGCGCCGCGACAAGCGCGGCGAGGCCGCCAATGATGCAGTGATCAAGAACCTTACCGAGCTGCGCGAAGGCGCCCCGGTGGTGCACATCGACCATGGCGTGGGCCGCTACCTGGGCCTGGCCACGCTGGAGATCGACGGCCAGGCCGCCGAGTTCCTGACCCTGGAGTACGCCGAGGGCGCCAAGCTCTACGTCCCAGTGGCCAACCTGCACCTGATTGCCCGCTACACCGGCAGCGATGACGCCCTGGCGCCGCTGCACCGGCTGGGCTCGGAAGCCTGGCAGAAGGCCAAGCGCAAAGCCGCCGAACAGGTCCGCGACGTGGCCGCCGAGCTGCTCGACATCTACGCCCGCCGCGCCGCCCGCAAAGGGTACGCCTTCGCCGACCCGGCCGCCGACTATGCCACCTTCAGCGCAGGCTTCCCCTTCGAAGAAACCCCCGACCAGCAGAATGCCATCGAAGCGGTACGCGCCGACATGCTCGCCGCCAAGCCGATGGACCGCCTGGTGTGCGGCGACGTAGGCTTCGGCAAGACCGAGGTCGCCATGCGCGCGGCTTTCATCGCCGTGCACAGTGGCCGCCAGGTAGCGGTGTTGGTGCCTACCACCCTGCTTGCACAGCAGCACTACAACAGCTTCCGCGACCGCTTCGCAGACTGGCCGGTGACGGTCGAGGTGATGAGCCGTTTCAAATCGGCCAAGGAAGTGGCCAGCGCTGCAGCGGACCTGGCCGAAGGCAAGATCGACATCCTGATCGGCACGCACAAGCTGCTGCAGGACGATGTGCGCTTCAAGGACCTGGGCCTGGTAGTGATCGACGAAGAGCACCGCTTTGGCGTACGCCAGAAGGAACAGCTCAAGGCCCTGCGCAGCGAGGTGGACATCCTCACCCTGACCGCGACACCGATTCCGCGAACACTGAACATGGCCGTGGCCGGCATGCGCGACCTGTCCATCATCGCCACGCCGCCGGCTCGGCGCCTGTCGGTGCGCACCTTCGTCATGGAGCACAACAACAGCACGGTGAAAGAAGCGCTGCTGCGTGAACTGCTGCGCGGCGGCCAGGTGTACTACCTGCACAACGATGTGAAAACCATCGAAAAATGCGCCGCCGACCTTGCCGAACTGGTCCCCGAAGCGCGTATCGGCATCGGCCATGGGCAGATGCGCGAGCGCGAGCTGGAACAGGTGATGAGCGACTTCTACCACAAGCGCTTCAACGTGCTGATCGCCTCGACCATCATCGAGACCGGCATCGACGTGCCCAGCGCCAACACCATCGTCATCGAGCGCGCCGACAAGTTCGGCCTGGCCCAGTTGCACCAGTTGCGTGGCCGGGTCGGCCGCAGCCACCACCAGGCCTACGCCTACCTGCTGACACCGGCGCGGCAAAAAGTGAGCGCCGACGCCGAGAAACGCCTGGAAGCCATTGCCAACACCCAGGACCTGGGCGCCGGCTTCGTGCTGGCCACCAACGACCTGGAAATCCGCGGCGCCGGCGAGCTGCTGGGCGAAGGCCAGAGCGGGCAGATCCAGGCCGTGGGCTTTACCCTTTACATGGAAATGCTCGAACGGGCGGTCAAGGCCATTCGCAAGGGCACCCAGCCGAACCTGGAACAGCCGCTGGGCGGCGGCCCGGAAATCAACCTGCGCCTGCCGGCACTGATCCCCGAGGACTACCTGCCCGACGTGCATGCGCGGCTGATCCTCTACAAGCGCATCGCCTCGGCGGCTGACGAAGAGGGCCTCAAGGACCTGCAGGTGGAGATGATCGACCGCTTCGGCCTGCTGCCCGAGCCGACCAAGAACCTGATGCGCCTGACCCAGCTCAAGCTGCAGGCGGAAAAGCTCGGCATCAAGAAAGTCGATGCCGGCCCGAACGGCGGCAAGCTCGAGTTCGAGGCCGAAACCCCAGTCGACCCGCTGACCCTGATCAAGCTGATCCAGGGCCAACCCAAACGCTACAAGTTCGAAGGCGCAACCCAGTTCCGCTTCCTGGTACCGATGGAACGGCCCGACGAACGCTTCAACACTCTGGAGGCGCTGTTCGAGCGCCTGACCCCACAGACAGCCTAAGGAAGATCCATGCGTGCCATCCGTTGCCTGACCTTGTTGCTTGCGCTGTTCGCGCCGGCCGCCTTCGCTGAAGGTCTTTATCAGGTGGAAATGATCCTTGTGCGGCAGAACAGCGTGCCGGCCTTCACCAGCCCGTACGCCCCTGAAGACTGGAGCGCCGGCGCCCTGCGCCTGGAAAAGAGCGCCGAACGCCCACTGGCGCTGGAAGATGAAGCCACCCGCCTGCAAGCCACGGCCGACTACACCGTGCTGCTGCACAAGGCCTGGCAGCAGCAGGTCGGCAGCACGCCAAGCCGCATCGCCCTGGGTGATGGCCAGGAGCAGTTCGGCCACTTCCCGATCGAAGGCAACCTGAGCATCACCGAAGGGCGCTTCATTGCCGTGGAGGCCAATTTCTGGGTCAACCAGCTCGACAGCAACGGCAATGTGCTCAAGAGCGAGCAGTTCAAACAGAGCAACAGCACCATCAAGGGCGGCCAGCTGACCTTCCTCGATGGCGGCCACCTGGCGGTGCTGCTGAAGGTCACCCCGCCAGGTACACGGAAGATGCCGGTGATGGACCCGGAGATGATGGAGCAGTGATGTGACTGAGGGCGACGCACGGCAACTGCTCAGAGCCCATCCGGACTGGGTCGATTTTATCGACGCGGGCGCACTGGCCCGAGGCCGTAAATATGCAGCACAGGAACGAACGCGCATCCTTTCGCTGCAGGGCCATTCCATCGAGGCGAGGTGCGAGGGCTCGGCGGGCCAGATTTACCATCAGGATATCAAGCTGGTATTGAATTACGGCGACCTGCGCGTCTTTGGGAGCTGCTCCTGCCCGGTAGGATTGAATTGCAAGCACTGCGTCGCTGCGTTGCTGCAACTGGAGCTGGAAGGTGGAAACCTTGAGGCAGCCGCAACTCAGGAGCAAGCCGCGCTGTCGCTGCCGCCCGACCTGAACCTGTGGGTGCAGGGGCTCGAATCGCCCTCCAAGGCTGCAGCCAGTAGCGAACCGGCACGCAAAGGTCCGGCCATCTACTACCGCATTCACAGCGATAGCGAACACTTTCAGCTCGAGCCAATCAAGGGCACGCTACAAACCGACGGTACGCTGAAAATCGGCCGCATCACCTCAATGCCGGAGATGATCTACTACACCCCACGTTACGTTACGGAAGATGACGCTCGGCTGTTGCGCCTGATCGATGCCCGCAGCAAAACGCTGACGCCCGTGGCGCAACTGGAAGGCAAGCAAGGGGCGGAGCTTTTGAGCTACGCCTTGGCGACCGGGCGCCTGCTGTATGAAGACGACCCCACGCCTTTGCATGCCGGGCCGCAACTGCATGCCGAGTTCCGCTGGGTCAGGCTGGACAACGGCAGCTACAGGGGCGCCTGGCACCATGACCAGCACCTGCAGCTGCAGGTCCTGCCCATCGAGCCTTTGCACTACATCGACCGGCATTCGCATCAGACCGGCGAGCTGCAGCATGATCTCGACCCCTTCATCGCCAGCCAGCTCGCACGCGCGCCAACCGTACCTGAACACCTGGTAGTACCTTTGAGTCATCGACTGAACGCCTTGAACCGGCAAGTCCCGACCCCCACCGCCGTGGTCACCGAGCAGATCGAAAACATCCAGCCCAAGGGCCGGCTGACCCTTGGCAGTCTCGAATTCAGCGCCTACATGCCCAAGACCGGGCGTATGCAGCGCCAGATGCAACACCGCGCCGCCCTTTCCTTCGACTACGATGGGCTGCGCGCCAGTGGCAGCGACGACAAGCCATTGACCCGACTGGTGGATACCACCAGCCAGCGCATCCGCCGCCAGCCCCCGGCCGAACAGGCACTGCGCAAGGCACTGCGCGAGCTGGGTTTCAAGCCCGCCACCCGGCAGAGCAAGGCGCTGCCAGACAGCGCCGGCGAGATGCTTCAGCTGCCCGACGACGAAGCCTGGCTACGCTTCGCCCGCGACGGCCTGCCGCGCCTGCGCGAGGCAGGCTGGGAAGTCGACATCCACCGCGACTTCGCCTTCAACCTGCATGAGGTGGACGACTGGTACGCCAGCATCGAGGAAGCACCAGGCCATGAATGGTTCGACCTGGAGCTGGGCATCGTCGTCGAAGGCCAGCGCCACAGCCTGCTGCCCATCGTGCTGCAGCTGTTGCGCAGCAACCCCGAGCTGCTGCGGCCCAGCGAGCTGGCCCGGCGCAGCGACGACGAACACCTGCTGATCGACCTCAACCGCGGCCGGCTGGACGCCCCCGCGCTGCGCGTCGCCCTGCCCTACGGGCGAATCAAGTCGGTCATGGGCACCCTGGGTGAACTGTACCTGCACGAGGACAACGTCGGCCCCACCCTGCGCATGGACCGCGCCGACGCGGCACGCCTGAACGACATCGAACATTTGCCCCTGCACTGGGAAGGTGGCGCCCATGTGCGCGACCTGGGCCGGCGCCTGCGCGATGCACGCGACCTGCAGGTCGCGCCGCCCGCAGCGCTCAACGCCACCCTGCGCCCCTATCAGCAGCAGGGCCTGAACTGGTTGCAGGCCCTGCGCGAAATGGGCACCGGCGGCATCCTTGGCGACGACATGGGCCTGGGCAAGACCTTGCAGGCCCTGGCCCACCTGCTGCTGGAAAAGCAGAACGGGCGCCTCGCCCACCCTGCCCTGGCAGTGATGCCGACCAGCCTGGTGCCAAACTGGCTCGACGAAGCCCAACGCTTCGCCCCCGACCTGCGCGTCCTGGCCCTGCACGGCCCCGGCCGCAGCAAGCATTTCGCCAAGCTGCACGAATACGACCTGGTACTGACCACCTACGCCCTGGTGCCGCGCGACCTCGAGCACCTGCGCGCGCAGCAGTGGAGCGTACTGGTGCTGGACGAGGCGCAGAACATCAAGAGCAGCACCAGCAAGGCCGCCCAGGCTGTCTGCGAGCTGCAGGCCAACCAGCGTCTGTGCCTGACCGGCACGCCAATGGAAAACAACCTGGGCGAGCTGTGGTCGATCTTCCACTTTCTCATGCCCGGCTGGCTGGGCGAGCTCAAACGCTTCAATCAGGATTACCGTACGCCTATCGAACGCCATGGCGACGCGGAACGTCTGGCGCACCTGGTCACGCGCATCCGCCCGTTCCTGCTGCGCCGCACCAAGGAGCAGGTAGCGACCGAATTGCCTCCCAAGACCGAAATGGTCCATTGGGTCGAGCTCAGCGACGCCCAGCGTGATACCTACGAGGCCGTACGCGTGGCGATGGACAAGAAAGTGCGCGACGAAATCGCGCGCAATGGCGCGGCACGCAGCCAGATCGTGATCCTCGACGCCCTGCTCAAGCTGCGCCAGGTATGTTGCGATTTACGCCTGGTCAAAGGGGTCGAGACCAAGGGCAATCAGGCTGACAAGGGCAAGCTCGGCGCGCTGCTGGACATGCTCGAAGAACTGCTCAGCGAAGGGCGCCGGGTGCTGTTGTTCTCGCAGTTCACCTCGATGCTGGCATTGATCGAACAAGAGCTGGAAAAGCGCAAGATCCGCTACAGCCTGCTCACCGGCGACACCCGTGACCGGCGCACACCGGTGCAGCAGTTCCAGCGGGGCGAGAGCGAAGTGTTTCTGATCAGCCTCAAGGCCGGCGGCGTGGGGCTGAACCTGACGGCTGCCGACACCGTGATTCACTTCGACCCGTGGTGGAACCCGGCCAGCGAGAACCAGGCCACCGACCGCGCGTACCGCATCGGCCAGGACAAGCCGGTGTTCGTGTTCAAGCTGATCACGCGCGGTACCGTTGAAGAGAAGATTCAGCAGCTGCAGCAGGAAAAAGCAGCGCTGGCAGCAAGCTTGCTCGACGGGGCAGAGGCTGGGCAGTGGCGTCTGGGGGATGAGGAAATCGAAGCGTTGTTTGCTCCGCTACCCGGAAAACGGGCGCGCTAGCAGTCAGTCCCGGCTACTTCGCTGGCAAGCCCCCACAGGACTTTCACTGCCTTGGACAGCAGCGAGATACCTGTGGGGGCCGGCACAGTCAATCGACCAATTGCGCCTCGCGCAACGCCCCTAGCGCCTCCAGCCAACGCGGCTGCTGGCGATAATCGGTCCGCGCAAAACCCTGCCCGCGCATGCGTGCAATCCGCGGCGATGGCTTTACCTTCAGCCGCTGCGCCGCGCTCAAAGCCAGCTCTGCTGCCGCCCGGTCATTGCACACCAGGCCCATGTCACAACCCGCACTCAGCGCCGCCTCGATGCGATTGGCCGCATCGCCGACCACATGCGCACCGGCCATCGACAGGTCGTCACTGAAGATCACCCCGTCAAAGCCCAGTTCGCCACGCAGGATGTCCTGCAACCAACGGCGCGAGAACCCGGCCGGCTGGTTGTCTACCTGCGGATAGATGACATGCGCCGGCATCACTGCCGCCAGCTGCCCGCTGAGGCGGGAGAACGGCACCAGATCTGCCTGGCGCAGTTGCTCGAGGCTGCGCTCGTCCGTCGGAATGGCCACGTGGGAGTCCGCCTCCGCCCAGCCATGCCCCGGGAAATGCTTGCCACAGGCAGCCATGCCCGCTGCATTCATCCCGCGGATGAAGGCGCCGGCCAGCTGCGTGGCACGTTGCGGGTCGCCTTCGAACGCGCGGCTGCCGACCACAGCGCTACGCTGGTGATCCAGGTCGAGCACAGGGGCGAAGCTCAGGTCCAGGCCAACCGCCAGCACCTCAGTGGCCATCAACCAACCGCACTGCTCGGCGAGGTACTCGGCATTGGCGTTATCGGCGATCGCGCGCATGGCTGGCAGGCGCACGAAGCCCTGACGCAAACGCTGCACACGCCCACCTTCCTGGTCGACGGCCAGAATCAGATCGGGACGAATGGCGCGAATGGACGCGCACAGTTCACGCACCTGGCGCGGGCTGTCGATGTTGCGGGCAAAGATGATCAGGCCAGCCACTTCCGGCTGGCGCAGGAGCTGGCGGTCTTCGGCGGTCAGCCATTTACCGGCGATATCCACCATCAGGGAGCCTTGCAGGCTGACGGTCATAGGCAATCCTTCATTACAGACTTAAAGAAGCCCACTGGGGGCATGCGGCCTCCTCGATACGCACCGGGCAATGCGCCGGTACGCGCTCGAACAGGCCAAGCAGATCGGTGTTGCGCAGGCGAATACAGCCATGGGACAGCGGTATGCCCAAGGGTTCCGTGTCGGGCGTGCCATGCAGATAGATATAGCGGCGGAACGTGTCCACGGCGCCCAGACGGTTGACCCCGGCCTCGCAACCGCTGAGCCAGAGGATGCGGGTAAGCACCCAGTCACGCCCGGGATGCTGTGCGTGCAACGCCGGCGACCAGACCTCACCGGTCCAGCGCCGCCCACGCAGCACGGCATTGAGCGGCAAGCCCGCCCCGATCCTCGCTCGCACCTGGTGCAGGCCGCGTGGCGTGCAGCCGGAGCCATTGCGCTCACCAGCGCCATTGCGGGCAGTCGACACCGCCAGGCGCAGGCACAACTGCCCATTGGCAAAGCCATAGAGGCGCTGGTCAGCGAGGGAAATGTGCAGGAGATCGAGGTCGGGCATGGGCGCTAGCTTAGCCCAAGCGCCCTGCCCCGCCCAGCCTTCAGGCCTTGGCGGTGGTGCTGGCGGTTTTACTGCGCGGGCGCAACTGCGCTGTGGCCATCGCCTCGTCGGTGACACCGCTGTCGGCGCGCATGCCAGCGGCCAGGAACGGCACCATCAGGCGCATGACCTGCTCTATGGAGGTGTTGATACCAAAGTCGGTTTCGGCAATGGCGCGCAATGCCTTGATGCCGGACATGCTGAACGCCGCGGCACCGAGCATGAAGTGCACGCGCCAGAACAGTTCGAGGGGAGGGATGCGTGGCGCGGCTTCATTGACCAGCAACATGTAGCGGCGGAACACCTTGCCATACATGTCTTCCAGGTAGCGCCGCAGGTGCCCTTGGCTCTGGCTGAAGGCCAGGCCCAGCAGGCGCATGAAGATCGACAGGTCGTTGTTGCTGCGTGGCTGCACCACCAGTGCCTGCTCCACGAGCATTTCCAGCAGTTCTTCGAGGCTGGGCTTTTGTTCCGGCTTGGCCTGGCGACGCTCCAGCTCACGTTCGAGGCTGGCGCAGAACGGCCCGAGGAAACGGGAAAAGACCGCCTGGATCAGCGCCTTCTTGGAGCCGAAATGGTAATTGACCGCCGCCAGGTTGACCCCGGCCTTGCTGGTAATCAGCCGCAACGAGGTTTCCGCGAACCCCCTTTCCGCGAACAATTGCTCGGCAGCATCGAGAATGCGTTCAACGGTTTCCGATTGGGCCATGACTACTCCGCCAGACAGACAAACAGGTGTTTGAAACATACGTTTCAGGCCTGCGGATGTCAAGGCTCGGTGACTGTGCGGTCGCCATTAGAAAGCCCCGAGCTGCAAGCTGCAAGCCGCAAGAGGGGTGCGCGCCGCTTTTTCTTGTCGCGTGGAGCTTGCAGCTCATCCAGTACTGTATATAATCCCAGTCACTGTATAAAAAGACAGAGCGCCCGCCATGTTGAAACTGACGCCCCGCCAAGCCGAAATCCTGGCCTTCATCAAACGTTGCCTTGAAGACAACGGCTTCCCGCCGACGCGCGCAGAGATCGCTCAGGAGCTGGGCTTCAAGTCGCCCAACGCCGCCGAAGAGCACCTCAAGGCCCTCGCGCGCAAAGGCGCGATCGAGATGACCCCAGGCGCATCCCGCGGCATCCGCATCCCCGGCTTTGAAGCCAAGGCCGAAGAAAACGGCCTGCCGATCATCGGCCGGGTAGCAGCCGGTGCACCGATCCTTGCCGAGCAGCACATCGAACAATCTTGCAACATCAATCCATCCTTCTTCCACCCCCGCGCCGACTACCTGCTGCGCGTACACGGCATGAGCATGAAGGACGTCGGCATCTTCGACGGCGACCTGCTGGCCGTGCACACCTGCCGCGAGGCCCGTAACGGGCAGATCGTCGTCGCCCGTATCGGCGACGAAGTGACCGTCAAACGTTTCAAACGCGAAGGCAGCAAGGTCTGGCTGATCGCCGAAAACCCCGATTTCGCCCCCATCGAAGTCGACCTGAAAGAGCAGGAAATGGTGATCGAAGGTTTGAGTGTCGGCGTAATTCGCCGCTGAACCAGGAGGCGTCATGCAACAGTTCGTCCAAGCACAACAGCAGGTACAGCTTCCTTTGTTCGAAGCCTTCCTCGCCCAACCTGTACTGCCAGGCCTGAAGGCCAGCGAGCAGGCGCGCAAGAACAGCGAACCGGACCTGTTCAGTGAACTGTCCCTGCGTGGCGCACCCGAACATTGCCAGACCTTGCTGGCACCGGTGCTACGCGAACTGAGCGAAGAGCAAGAGGCCCGCTGGCTGACGCTTATCGCACCGCCGGGCAGCCTGACCCAGGCCTGGTTGCGCGATGCCGGCCTCAACCGGGAGCGCATTCTGCTGCTGCAGCCGCGCGGCAATCAGAGCGCACTGCAACTGGCCTGTGACGCCCTGCGCCTTGGCCGTAGCCACACGGTTGTCAGCTGGCTTGGCAGCGTAAATGCCACCGCGCGACAGCAACTGTTGCGTGCAGCCAGTGCCGGAAACGCACAAAGCCTGAACATCCGCCTCGGCTGATGTTCAGGCTTTGCCTGTAACCCGAAACAACCTGGGTGTCAGTGAAGTACGCGCGGCCCTTCGTCGCGCTCGAGTTCGCCATCCATGAGGCGCCCCGCCATCTGCACGCCCACGCTCAGCATGGCCTTGGCAACCTCAACGTGTTGCCCCTGCAGGAATACCTTGGCGTCTTCCGAGAAATCCAGGGTTACCAGGGAGCCTTCGTCCTCGGCACGACGCAGTTCGATTCGGCCATCAGGCAACTCGACAATTTCCAGAAAAGACGTAGACATAAAGGGCTGTTCTCCGCGAAAGGCCAGCATTGTACCAGCCAAGGCGAATATCAGCACTCACTCAACGCGTCACGGAATCGTCTCACCAGGCCTTTGAGGTTGTTGCGCCAGCTTTCCAACTCTTCACGCGACAGCGCAGCCTGCTCGGGTTCGTCGAGGTTGACGGCCTGGATGAGTGGCTGAGTGACATCGGTTTTCGCGGTTTTTTTCGCGACCGGTGGTCGGAACAAATCGGCATAAGCGGTGAGCAATTGTGCCAGCCAGGTTTCCCGCTGCCTGGCCAGTTCCAGCAACTCAGCCACCTCGGGAATGGCGATGTCATTCAGGGCGTCATCGGTGAGCAATTGCTCGACACTGGGCGCGGCCGGCAGGCGGTAGAAGCCGCCAATCTCGTGACACAAGCCCAGTAGCGCGCCATACAGGTGGAACAGCGCAGATTCGCGCTCGGCCTGCACCAGGCCTTGTGCATTCATGGCCTGGCTGTCGACAGCCTTGGCCATGGACTCAAGGGCAAGGCCGGCGAAGAAGAGCTTCTGGTTGGTGCGGGTGTAGAGTTCCTGGGCCATCTTGAGTGACCTCCCTAAGGCTGCAAGGCGAATACCTGCAGTTTCAGGGATCGGCGTGTACTTGTCACCAATGAATTGGGGCCGCTAAGCGGCCCCAATTACATCACTGAAACGATCAGCGCTTGTCTTCAACCTTCCAGGCATTACCGTCGTAGAACGCCTTCCACCCGGTAGGCTTGCCATCGACCTCGGACTGCACGTATTGCTCTTTGGTCTTGCGGCTGTAGCGGATCACTGCCGGGCGACCCTCGGGGTCTTTCTGCGGCGCATCGCACAGGAAGTGGTACTTGGGGTCGATCTCATGCTTGTGCGGCACGATCTCCAGCACCAGCGGCGCACGGGTCTCGCGATTCTTGGGGAACTGGCTGGCTGCCAGGAACAACCCAGAAGCACCGTCACGCAGCACGTAGGTGTCGTCGACCTTCTCGCACTTGAGCTCTGGCATGTCCACCTTGTCCATCTTCGGTGGTGCCGCCTCGCCACTCTTGAGCAGCTTGCGGGTGTTCTTGCACGCAGGATTGGTGCAACCGAAGAACTTGCCGAACCGGCCGGTCTTGAGCTGCATCTCGCTGCCGCACTTGTCACACTCCAGGCTCGGCCCTTCGTAACCCTTGATGCGGTAACTGCCCTCTTCGATCTCGTAGCCGACGCAATCAGGGTTGTTACCGCAGATATGCAGCTTGTGCTTCTCGTCGAGCAGGTAGGCATCCATGGCCGTGGCGCAGATCGGGCAGCGGTGCTTGCCCAACAGCACGCGCGACTCCGATTCACCTTCGTCGTCCGCAGCGATTTCATCGCCCGGCACCAGGTTGACCGTGGCCTTGCAGCGCTCTTTAGGCGGCAGGCTGTAACCCGAGCAACCCAGGAACACGCCGGTGGAGGCCGTCCGGATCATCATCGGCCGCCCACATTCCTTGCACGGAATGTTGGTCATGGTCGGCTGGTTGGCACGCATGCCGCCTTCGGCTGATTCTGCCGTCAGCAGTTTCTTGCTGAAGTCGCCGTAGAACTCGTCCAGAACGTTCTTCCAGTCACGCTCGCCCTGCGCCACGTCATCCAGGCTCTCCTCCATGACGGCGGTGAAACCGTAGTCCATCAGGTTGGCGAAGCTTTCCGACAAGCGCTCGGTAACGATGTCGCCCATCTTCTCGGAGTAGAAGCGGCGATTGTGCAGTGTTACGTAACCGCGATCCTGGATGGTGGAAATGATGGCTGCGTAGGTCGACGGGCGGCCAATACCGCGCTTTTCCATTTCCTTGACCAGGCTGGCTTCGGTAAAGCGCGCAGGTGGCTTGGTGAAGTGCTGACTGGGGTCGATCTGGATCAGCTTGAGCGCTTCACCCTGGACCATCTCCGGCAACACGTCATCTTCGCCCGGCTTGCTCTGCTGAGGCAGCACACGGGTATAACCGTCGAACTTGAGGATGCGACCTTTGGCACGCAGCTCGAAATCACCGGCAGCCACGGTCACACTGGTGGACAGGTACTGGGCAGGCGGCATCTGGCAGGCGAGGAACTGGCGCCAGATCAGCTCGTACAGGCGCTCGGCGTCACGCTCCATGCCGCTAAGCTTGGTTGGGTGCGTGTTGACGTCGGAAGGACGAATCGCTTCGTGGGCCTCCTGAGCGCCTTCTTTGCTGCCGTACACCAGCGGTGCTTCGGGCAGGTACTGCTTGCCGAACTCACGCTCGATGTAGCTGCGCGCCATGTCCAGCGCGTCGACCGACAGGTTGGTCGAGTCGGTACGCATGTAGGTGATGTAGCCCGCTTCGTATAGCCGCTGAGCCATCATCATGGTCTTCTTCACGCCGAAGCCCAGGCGGTTGCTTGCAGCCTGTTGCAGGGTGGAGGTGATGAACGGTGCCGACGGCTTGCTGCTGGTCGGGCGGTCTTCACGCTTGAGCACGCTGTAGCTGGACGCCTTGAGCTTGCTCAGTGCAGCCATGGCCTGCGCTTCGTTCAGCGGCTTGAAGGCCTCGCCTTTCTCGCGGGTCACCTCGAAACGCACCTTGGCGTCCTTGGCAGTGCCAAGGTCAGCGTGCACCTCCCAGTACTCTTCGGGGATGAAGGCACGGATCTCGCGCTCACGCTCGACCACCAGCTTCACGGCCACCGACTGAACACGCCCGGCCGACAGGCCACGGGCGATCTTGGCCCACAGCAGTGGCGAGACCATGTAGCCCACCACGCGGTCAAGGAAACGGCGCGCCTGCTGGGCATTGACACGATCGATATCCAGCTCGCCGGGCTTCGAGAACGCATCCTGGATGGCTTTTTTGGTGATTTCGTTGAACACCACACGCTTGTAGCGGGTGTCGTCGCCACCGATGGCCTCGCGCAGGTGCCAGGCGATGGCTTCCCCTTCGCGGTCCAAGTCGGTCGCGAGATAGATGGTGTCAGCATCCTTGGCCAGGCGGCGCAACTCTTCGATCACCTTTTCCTTGCCAGGCAGGATCTCGTACTTGGCCTTCCAGCCGTGCTCGGGGTCGACGCCCATGCGCGCCACCAGCTGGCGACGGGCCTTCTCTTTCGGCGACAGGGCCGGCGCCTCACCCGCAGCCTTGCCACGCTTGGCGGCCGGCTCTTTGCTGGCGCTGGCCGAACCGCTGGTGGGGAGGTCACGGATGTGGCCGATACTCGACTTCACCACGTACTGGTTGCCCAGGTACTTGTTGATGGTCTTGGCCTTGGCCGGGGATTCCACAATGACCAGCGATTTGCCCATGGATCGGAGTATTCCTGAATCTGAAGATGAAAAACGCGTCAGGTGCCGGACGCGGCACCGCTATATATAGTGGCAATAGAGTGAGGTCAAGCGCGGTCGTTCACTCGTGCGCCTTGCCAAGCAGTTCAGGCAACCCTTCTTCGGCCTTGACCAAAGCAAAGCGTGGCACCTGCTCGCCGTCAACCTCGACCGACTCCTGGAACATCGAAAGTGGTCGTACCCAGAAGCTGTGGTCACCATACAGGCATTGGTAGAAAACCATCCACTCTTCGCTTTCGGAGTGCCGTGCGACACTGAAGACACGGTACTCAGGCCCTTTGTAATGCCGGTATACGCCTGGTTGTATCTGCATGTCGCCTTCCCTCTTGAAACAAATTCTGTAAAAAAACAAAAGCCGGGGCACAAGGCCCCGGCTGCTGTCCCGCTACGCGATCAGACGCGTTCGAAGACAGTGGTGATGCCCTGACCGAGGCCGACGCACATGGTGGCCACGCCCAACGTACCGCCATTTTGCTTCATGACGTTGAGCAGGGTGCCGGAAATGCGTGCCCCGGAGCAACCGAACGGGTGGCCCAAGGCAATGGCGCCGCCGTGCAGGTTAACCTTCTCATCCATCTTGTCGAGCACTTTCAAATCTTTGAGCACTGGCAGGGCCTGTGCAGCAAAGGCTTCATTGAGCTCGATGAAGTCGATATCGGCCATGGTCAGCCCGGCACGCTTCAGGGCTTTCTGGGTCGACGGCACAGGGCCGTAGCCCATGATTGCCGGGTCCACACCAGCCACTGCCATGGAGCGGATCACCGCCAACGGCTGGATACCGAGGTCCATCGCACGCTGGCCAGACATGACGATCATGCACGAAGCGCCATCGGTAATCTGCGACGAAGTACCGGCTGTGACCGTACCACCTTTGGGGTTGAACGCAGGCTTGAGCGATGCCAGGCCTTCAAGGGTGGTTTCCGGGCGAATGGTCTCGTCGAAGTCGAAGACCTTCAGGAAACCGTTCTCGTCATAGCCCTGCATCGGGATGATCTCGTCCTTGAACTTGCCTTCGACCGTCGCCTTGTGTGCGAGCTGGTGCGAACGCAGGCCGAACAGGTCCTGTTGCTCACGGGTGATGCCGTGCATCTTGCCGAGCATCTCGGCAGTCAGGCCCATCATCCCGGAAGCCTTGGCAGCGTGCAAGGACAGGTGCGGGTTGGGGTCCACGCCATGCATCATGCTGACGTGCCCCATGTGCTCGACACCACCGACCACGAACACGTCGCCGTTGCCGGTCATGATCGCCTGGGCGGCGGTGTGCAGCGCGCTCATCGACGAGCCGCACAGGCGGCTGACGGTCTGGGCGGCCGAGGTGTGCGGGATCTGGGTCATCAGCGACGCCATGCGGGCGATGTTCCAGCCCTGCTCCAGGGTCTGGTTGACGCAGCCCCAGATCACGTCCTCGACTTCTTTGGGGTCGACCTTGCCGTTGCGCTCCAGCAGCTTGCTGATCAGGTGCGCAGACATGTCTTCAGCACGGGTGTTGCGGTGCATGCCACCCTTGGAGCGGCCCATCGGGGTGCGACCGAAGTCGACAATCACCACGTCTCTTGGATTGAGGCTCATATCAATAATCTCGCTCTACTCTCTCAAAGGCGTTGGCTGCTCAGCTGAAGAAGCGCTGGCCGTTCTTGGCCATTTCGCGCAGCTTCGCGGTCGGGTGGTACAGCGGCCCCAGATCGGCGTACTGATCAGCCAGGGCAACGAATTCGGCCACACCGATCGAATCGATGTAACGCAGCGCACCACCACGGAACGGAGGGAAACCAATGCCGTATACCAGGCCCATGTCCGCTTCGGCAGCGGTTTCGACGATGCCGTCTTCCAGGCAGCGCACGGTCTCCAGGCACAGCGGGACCATCATCCAGTTGATGATGTCTTCGTCGGTGACTTCACGCTGCTCGAAGACGATCGGCTTGAGCACATCGAGCACGGTGGCGTCGAAGACCTTCTTCGGCTTGCCACGCTTGTCGGTTTCGTAGGCATAGAAACCCTTGCCGTTCTTCTGGCCCAGGCGATTGGCCTCATACAGGGCGTCGACGGCCGAGCGGCGCTCGTCCTTCATGCGGTCCGGGAAGCCTTCGGCCATCACATCGCGGCCGTGGTGGCCGGTGTCGATGCCGACCACGTCCATCAGGTAGGCCGGGCCCATAGGCCAGCCGAACTTCTCCATGACCTTGTCGATGCGCACGAAGTCGACACCAGCGCTGACCAGCTTGGCGAAGCCGCCGAAGTACGGGAACAGCACGCGGTTGACCAAGAAGCCCGGGCAATCGTTGACCACGATCGGGTTCTTGCCCATCTTCTTGGCGTAGGCCACGGTGGTGGCGACCGCCACTTCACTGGACTTCTCGCCACGGATGACTTCGACCAGCGGCATCATGTGCACCGGGTTGAAGAAGTGCATGCCGACGAAGTTCTCGGGGCGCTTGAGCGCCTTGGCCAGCAGGTTGATGGAGATGGTCGAGGTGTTGGACGCAAGGATCGCATCCTCTTTCACCTGGCCTTCCACTTCAGCCAGCACTGCCTGCTTGACCTTCGGGTTCTCGACCACGGCTTCGACGACGATGTCGACGTTGGCGAAATCACCGTAGGACAGTGTCGGGCGAATGGCATTGAGTGCCTCGGCCATTTTCGCCGGAGTCAGGCGGCCTTTTTCGACGCGGTTGCCGAGCAGCTTGGACGCCTCGTTCAGGCCCAGCTGGATGGCTTCCTCGCGGATGTCCTTCATCAGGATCGGGGTGCCCTTGACCGCCGACTGGTAAGCGATGCCGCCACCCATGATGCCGGCGCCGAGCACGGCAGCCTGCTTCACATCGTGAGCGATTTCGTCATGGGCCTTGGCTTTGCGCTTGAGCTCCTGATCATTCAGGAACAGGCCGATCAGGCTTTGGGCAACCGAAGTCTTGGCCAGCTTGGCAAAGCCTGCTGCCTCCACTTCCAACGCCTTGTCGCGACCGAAGTTGGCGGCCTTCTGGATCGACTTGATGGCTTCGACCGGCGCCGGATAGTTCGGGCCGGCCTGGCCAGCGACGAAGCCCTTGGCAGTCTCGAAGGCCATCATTTGCTCGATGGCATTGAGCTTGAGCTTTTCCAGCTTGGGCTGGCGCTTGGCCTTGTAGTCCAGCTCACCGCTGATGGCGCGCTTGACCAGGTCGAGGGCACCGGCCTGCAGCAGTTCAGGGGCGACGACGGCGTCGACCGCACCGACTTTCAGGGCGTCTTCAGCGCGGTTTTCCTTGCCGGCGGCAATCCACTCGATGGCGTTGTCCGAGCCGATCAGACGCGGCAGGCGCACGGTACCGCCGAAGCCTGGGTAGATACCCAGCTTGACTTCCGGCAGGCCGATCTTGGCAGAGGTGGACATGACCCGATAGTCGGCCGCCAGGCACATTTCCAGGCCGCCGCCCAGGGCGATGCCGTTGATCGCGGCAACGGTCGGCACGTCGAGATCTTCGAACGCGTTGAAGATGCGGTTGGCTTCCAGATTGCCGGCAACCAGTTCGGCCTCGGGCAGCTTGAAGTTGTCGACGAACTCGGTGATGTCGGCGCCGACGATGAACACGTCCTTGCCACTGCTGACGATCACGCCCTTAACCGAGGCGTCGGCCTTTATGGCATCGACGGCCTGGCGCAGCTCGTCCAGGGTCAGGCGATTGAACTTGTTGACGGACTCACCCTTGAGGTCGAACTTCAGTTCGACGATGCCGCTTTCAAGAGCCTTAACCGTGATGGCTTTACCTTCGTAAATCATCAACTGATCTCCACGATATGGAAGCTGAACTGTACACGCCGATCGCTGGTGGAAAAGCAGCGCTTCGCTGCTCTTGCCCAGGCACACCCGTCAGCGCGCTAGTCGGGATTCTGGATGAGCGCTGTGACATACAAACGCTCAATTCATACGCCCGTTTGATTTGGGTATGCACACATTCTCCGAAAAGGTCGGCGTTGTCAAATGCTCACAGGCATGATGGAAACGCGACTTTCCGGTCATTTTCTAGCGTCTGGGTATAAATCATGATGACAGTGATTGCTGATCATTCATGTCAGCGATTGACTACAAGAAGTAGACCGCAGCATTTTTCGATGCACACCGCTGCAGGTTGGCTACACTGCGACTGGCTTCAAGAATTTCCCGGCCTGCCTGGCCTTTTCTGCTCTGCAGAAACGACAAAGCGGCAACGTGGCATCTGCCCCTGATGGGGTCCTGCCAAGTTGCCGCTTTGTCGTTGAAACGATGTCAGGCGAGGGTTTCGAAGGCGTAGGCAATATCCTGCAACACAGATTTGTCACCCCGCTCGCTCCAGTACAGCGCGAGCATGCGCTTGTCGGCTTCGACCTTGTAAACAGTCCCCGGCAGCCGTGAGAAAACATCATTCAGGCGCGGTTCCTCACACACTTCACGCCATTGGTTCCACCACACACCGGGGCTGACCTGCCAGTAGCACCAGCTGTCTTCACGCCCACGTCGGCGCGCCCGGTGGTACTGCGGGCAGGGGCTGGGCGGCTCTTTTTCCAGCCAGTGAGGCCACTGCTGCGGTGCCAGTTGCATGGCCAGCCCCATGCGCCGCGCCTCCAGGCGCAGGCTCATCTGCTCGCCTTGCTTGCGCGACTGGCGCAGCCAGGCAAACGGGCTGAGAATCAGCGCAAGGATTGACACCACCAGCAATACCGTCATATCTGTAGATCCCATAAAGCGTTGCAAATGAGCGGGTTACTCGGTTTCACGCAAGACCCGCCCGAAGCGACCATACTTCTACTATCGCGATTGTCAGGAGTACAGCTCATGCCTTACGAACATCTTCTGGTCGCCGTCGACCTCACCGAAGAGTGCGACCCGGTGATCAAGCGAGCCATGAAGCTCGCCGAGCCCACAGGCGCCAAGGTCTCGCTGGTGCATATCGTCGAACCCATGGCCATGGCATTTGGCGGTGACGTGCCAATGGACCTGTCGCAACTGCAACAGCAACAGTTCGACCAGGCCAAGGAGCGCATGGAACGCCTGTTCAACAAATACCCCGAGATCAACCGCGGTGATTCTCACCTGACCTATGGCCAACCGCGCCAGGAAATCCACCAGCTGGCCAAGGAGCAGAACTGCGACCTGATCGTGGTTGGCAGCCATGGCCGCCATGGCCTGGCGTTGCTGCTGGGTTCAACGGCCAATGACGTGTTGCATGGCGCGCCGTGCGATGTACTGGCGGTGCGGTTGCAGAAGAAAGAATGATCCAGGCTGCCCGGCCTCATCGCCGGCAAGTCGGCTCCNACAGAGATCCTGGGGGAGCCGACTTGCCGGCGATGAGGCCAGGACTGACTTAGCCTTCCAGCTCGGCCCAGCGCTCTACCAAGGCATCCAGCTCGCCCTGCATCTGCTCCAGCTTGGCCAGCACCGCCGAGGTCTCTTCGATCGGCCGCTGATAGAAGCCCGGCGCGTTGACCTCTTCCTGGGCCGCCGCCATACGCTGCTCGACCGCATCGATCTGCCCAGGCAGCATCTCCAGCTCGCGCTGCAGCTTGTAGCTGAGCTTCTTCTTCGAGGCATCCGCTGCGGCTGCGGCTGGCGCCGGCGCCACCTGCTCGTCCTGCTTCTCCACCACCGCACTGTTGAGCTCGGATTTGCCGCCCTTGCTCTCGGTCACGCCCAACAGCTTCGGCGAACCGCCCTGGCGGATCCAGTCCTCGTAGCCGCCAACATATTCACGCACCTTGCCCTCGCCCTCGAACACCAGCGTGCTGGTGACAACGTTGTCGAGGAAGGCCCGGTCGTGGCTGACCATCAGCACGGTGCCCTTGTAATTGCACAGCACCTCTTCAAGCAGCTCGAGGGTTTCGACGTCCAGGTCGTTGGTCGGTTCGTCCAGCACCAGCAGGTTGGCCGGTTTGCTGAACAGCTTGGCCAGCAGCAGGCGCGCACGCTCACCGCCCGACAACGCCTTGACCGGCGTGCGCGCACGCTGGGGGCTGAACAGGAAATCGCCCAGGTAGCTGAGCACGTGACGGTTCTGGCCGTCGATTTCAATGAAATCGCGGCCCTCGGCCAGGTTGTCGATCACGGTTTTTTCCAGATCGAGCTGGTGGCGCATCTGATCGAAATAGGCGACTTCCAGTTTGGTGCCGCGCTCGACCTTGCCCGAGGTAGGCTCCAGGTCACCGAGCATCAGCTTGAGCAGCGTGGTCTTGCCGGTACCGTTGGCGCCCAGCAGGCCGATGCGGTCCTGACGCTGCAGGACCATGGAGAAGTCCTTGACCAGCATCGGCCCTCCAGCGTGGTGGAAGCTGACATTCTCCAGCACCATCACCTGCTTGCCGGATTTCTCGGCGGCCTCGATCTGGATGTTCGCCTTGCCCTGGCGATCCCGCCGCTCGCTGCGCTCGACACGCAAGGCCTTGAGTGCGCGCACGCGGCCTTCGTTACGGGTACGGCGGGCCTTGATGCCCTGGCGAATCCACACTTCTTCCTGGGCAAGACGCTTGTCAAACAGCGCGTTGGCCGTCTCTTCGGCGGCCAGCGCCGCTTCCTTGTGCACCAGGAAACTGGCGTAGTCACCGTTCCAGTCGATCAGCCCGCCGCGATCCAGTTCAAGGATGCGGGTTGCCAGGTTCTGCAGGAAGGAACGGTCGTGGGTAATGAACAGCACCGCCCCGTTGAAACCGCGCAGGGCCTCTTCGAGCCAGGCGATGGCACCGATGTCCAGGTGGTTGGTCGGCTCGTCGAGCAGCAGCAGATCGGGTTCTGACACCAGCGCCTGCGCCAGCAGCACGCGGCGGCGCCAGCCACCGGACAGCTCGGCCAGGGTTTTGTCGGCAGGCAGTTGCAGGCGGCTCAAGGTGCTCTCCACCACCTGCTGCAGGCGCCAGCCGTCACGGGCTTCGAGCTCGTGCTGAACATGCATGAGTTTTTCCAGGTCATCGTCGCCCTGGATGTTCTGGCTCAGGTGGTGGAATTGGGCAAGCAGTTCGCCAACGCCATCCAGGCCTGCGGCCACCACGTCGAACACTGTCCGCTCGTCAGCCACTGGCAGTTCTTGCGGCAGTTCGCCGATCTTCAGGCCAGGTGCGCGCCAGATCTCTCCGTCGTCGCCCTTCTGCTCGCCCTTGACCAGGCGCAGCATGCTCGACTTGCCGGTGCCGTTACGGCCGATGATGCACACCCGCTCGCCACGGGCGATCTGCCAGGACACTTTGTCCAGCAGCGGCATCGCGCCGAATGCGAGGGACACATCGCTGAATTTGAGCAGGGTCATGTTCGTCTCCAGAAAGCGGGCGCGCATTCTACCTGAGTTGGCCCGTTCCGGCATTAAGTTGACCGCGCTGCCAGGGCATTGCGACATCCGGTCGAACTTAATGCCTTGATACAAGCACAGCGCTTTCACCCGCTGCCGGCAAACAGCTAAGCTAGAACAATAGCTTCCAACAGTGCTGGCTCCGCCGTCACTTTCCCATGGTTCAACTGCCCGGACGTATCATGCGCAGCCGCCTGTTACAGATTGCTTCCTGCCTGCTGCTTACCGCCGCCACCGCCAGCGCGGCACAGGCCATCGACCTCTCCCAGCAACGTCAGTACTACGACGAGGCCAAGCGTGCATTGGCCAAGGGCGACAAGGGCCCGTACCTGCGCTATGCCCAGGCCCTGCGCGACTACCCGCTGACGCCCTACCTGGCCTACGACGAACTGACCGCTCGACTGAAAAGCGCCAGCAACCAGGAAATAGAAGCGTTCCTGGCCAAACATGGCGACCTTCCCCAGGCCAACTGGATGAAACTGCGCTGGTTGCGCTGGCTGGCCGAACGCGGCGAGTGGAACACCTTCGTCAAATACTATGACCCCAAGCTCAACTTCACCGAACTGGACTGCCTCAACGGCCAGTACCAGCTGAGCCATGGCCTGCGCGCCGAAGGTTATGCCAGCGCCGAAAAGCTGTGGAACGTGGGCAAGTCGCAACCGGCCGCCTGCGACACCCTGTTCGGCATGTGGGCCGCCGAAGGTCAGCTGACCGAGGCCAAGCGCTGGAACCGCGCCAAACTGGCAGCCCAGGCGCGTAACTACTCCCTGGCCAACAGCCTGGTCAAATCGCTGACCACGCTTGGCCCGCAAGGCCGCCTGTTAATCGATGTGGCGCAAAAGCCCGAACTGCTCAACCAGCCATCGCGCTTCACACCGGTCAACGAGGCCATGTCCGATGTCGTCAGCCTGGGCCTGCGCCGCCTGGCTCGCCAGGACCCGCAGCGTGCCATGGCGCTGCTCGACGACTATGCACAGCGCATGCACTTTTCCTCGGACGAAAAAGTCGCGATCGCTCGCGAAATCGGTTTGACACTGGCACGCCGCTACGACCCGCGTGCCCTTGACCTGATGACGCGCTACGACCCGCAGTTGCGGGACAATACGGTCAGCGAATGGCGTCTGCGCCTGCTGCTGCGCCTGGGCCGCTGGGAAGATGCCTACGAACTGACCAAGCGCCTGCCGCAGGACCTGGCCAGTACCAGCCGCTGGCAATACTGGCAAGCACGCAGCCTGGAACTGGCCCAGCCAAACAACCCGCAAAGCCTTCTGCTGTACAGGAACGTGGCACGCGAACGGGACTTCTATGGCTTTCTCGCCGCCGACCGGGCGCAAACGCCCTACCAGCTCAACAACCGGCCACTGGTGCTGAGCCCGCAACTGGTCAGCAAGGTGCGTAACACTCCGGGAATCCAGCGTGCCCTGGAATTCCATGCCCGCGGCCAGATCGTCGACGGTCGCCGCGAGTGGTATCACGTCAGCCGACACTTCAGCCGCGACGAAATGGTTGCCCAGGCGCGCCTGGCCTATGACCTGCGCTGGTATTTCCCGGCCATTCGCACCATCAGCCTGGCCAAGTACTGGGACGACCTCGATATCCGCTTCCCGATGGCCCACCGCGACACGCTGGTGCGTGAAGCCAAGGTGCGCGGGTTGCACTCAAGCTGGGTGTTCGCAATCACACGCCAGGAGAGTGCCTTCATGGAGGATGCGCGCTCCAGTGTAGGTGCCAGCGGCCTCATGCAGTTGATGCCGGCCACAGCCAAGGAAACCGCGCGCAAGTTCAGCATTCCGCTGGCGTCACCGCGCCAGGTGCTCAACCCGGACACGAACATTCGGCTGGGCGCAGCCTATCTGAGCCAGGTACACGGCCAGTTCAACGGCAATCGGGTGCTGGCGTCGGCGGCGTACAACGCCGGCCCCGGGCGCGTGCGCCAATGGCTCAAAGGTGCCAAGCACCTGAGCTTTGACGTGTGGGTGGAGTCGATTCCGTTCGACGAGACGCGTCAGTATGTACAGAACGTGCTGTCTTACTCGGTGATCTACGGGCAGAAGCTCAATGCACCCCAGCCGTTGGTAGATTGGCACGAGCGGTATTTCGACGACATGTGAAGCAATGCCGCCTCTTCGCGGGCCAGCTCGCGAAGAGGCAGGTACTTGCCACCACTACTCCAGCACTTCGACTTCCATCCCCACCTCAAGCCGACCACGGCCATCCACCGCCAGGTTCTGCCCGAACAGGATGTCACCTTCGCGCTCGCGAAAGGTCTTGAGCGTGGCCAACGGCTCCCGGTCCGGGCTGCGCTCTCCGGTTTCAGGGTCCAGCGTGGTGAAGATGCACCGCACGCTCGGCTTGAGCACGCGAAACTCAAGCCCGCCAATACGAATGCGCTTCCAGCCATCTTCGGCAAACGGCTCTGCACCCTGCACCACCAGGTTCGGTCGAAAACGCAGCATCTCCATGGGCCGGCCAATGCGCCGGTTCAACTCCTGCAGCGACCCCTGGCCAATCAGCAATAACGGGAAACCATCGGGGAAAGCCGCCCTGTCGCTGTTCAAGCCATAACCGCTGGGCAGGTAGCGCGCCCGATGCTCGGGGCAGTGGACCAGTCGCACTGGCTTGCCGAGCAATTGCGATAGCCAGGCTGCGGCCTCATCGCCGGCATCCGGCACACGCAACGTGTCACGCCAGATGGTCACACCGCGCAGGCCGTCATCTGCAGGCGGCACCGCCACCTGCAGAGCTGGCAGGCCCGGGGCCTCCAGCAGCAGCGTACCTGCCGCCCCTTCGCCAGCCTTGAGCTGGCTGAGCTGCGGCCAGGCGCGCTGGGTGAGAAAGCGTCCGTTGTCTTGCTCGACCACCAGCCAGCGCCGGTCACCCGACAAACCCAGATTATCGACCAGTGAAGACTGCAGACATTGCGCCTGCCCCGACTTCACCGGATACCGATACAGCTCGCTCAGAAACATCCCTGCCTGCCTCGTGCCATGCCAAATGCCAGATTATACCCGGCAGCCGCAAGGATCACGCAGTGGTCGAATCCAGTAGCAAACGCTGCTTGACCACTTCGACCAAACGATCAGGCTGGAACTTGGAAAGGAAATTGTCGCAGCCGACTTTCTTGACCATGGATTCGTTGAAGCTGCCTGACAGCGAGGTGTGCAACACCACGTACAGCTTGCGCAGGCGCGCATCGCTGCGGATTTCTGTGGTCAGCCGATAACCGTCCATTTCAGGCATTTCCGCGTCAGTGAACACCATCAGCAGTTTTTCGCACACATCTTCGCCTGCGTCGGCCCAGCCCTTGAGCATGCGCAAGGCCTTCAGGCCGTCGCTGGCAACATGCAGTTTCATCCCCAGTTGCGAAAGGGTGTCACGCAGCTGCGCCAGCGCCACGCTGGAATCATCCACCAGTAGCACTTCGCGGCCACGGGCGCGAGCCAATATCGGGTCAGCGAGCTTGTCGTTGGAGACCTTCGCGTTGTAAGGCACGATCTCGGCCAGCACCTTCTCGACGTCAATGACCTCCACCAGCTTTTCGTCCACCTTGGTGATCGCCGTCAGGTAATGCTGACGGCCGGCACTGGAAGGCGGCGGCATGATGGCTTCCCAGTTCATATTGACGATGCGATCGACCCCACCCACCAGGAACGCCTGGACCGAGCGGTTGTACTCGGTGACGATGATGGTGCTGTCTGGCCCCGGCTGCAGCGGGCGCATGCCGATTGCCTGGGACAGGTCGATGACCGGCAAGGTCTGCCCACGCAGGTTGACCACGCCACAGACAAACGCGTGGCGCTGCGGCATCAAGGTCAACTTGGGCAATTGCAGCACTTCCTGCACCTTGAACACGTTGATGGCGAACAACTGGCGCCCGGCCAGGCGGAACATCAGGATTTCCAGGCGGTTCTCACCCACCAGTTGCGTTCGTTGGTCTACCGTGTCGAGAATGCCAGCCATTGGAAAACCCCCAGGCTCAAGTCGGAATAATGTGAGTTCATCCACCCTATATCGGCGGTTGCGTACGCAGCTTGACCCTTGAGCGAAAATGCTTCGCGGGCCAATTGATATCACATTAACATCATGCTTTACTGCAGCCAGTCAGCCTTGGGCCCATTGCCTGGAGCAGCTGTCGCCCCCCTAGAGCAATATCAGGGAAACCCTTAGCGTCAACCGGGTGCAACCTGATGTTCGCGCTATCCTTTAGCCATTAATGTGACGCCATTCTCACTGCATGAATGGAGTCAGGCTTTTGCTAGCGAACGACACGGCTTGGCCATCACCCGCTCCCGCGCTGCGGCCCGGGACTTCATGATGGACAGTTCAGCTTTCGACAGCAGCGCCCTGCAGGACTTTCTGCTGGATGCGCAAGTGTTGCTGACCCAGTCCCAGGAGTGCCTTCAGCACCTGGAACTGATCGCCAATGACCCCGACGCCTGCCATTGCCTCATCAACACCCTCGATACTCTTGCCCGGCGCGCCAGCGGCCTGGGGCTGCTTGAAGTCGCCCAATACGCCTCTGCCTTGCAGCAACTGCTCGCTCCAGCCTGCAGGCAGTTGCACCTGCACAATCATGCTTTGCCTGCATTGGCGGCCTGCCTGACCCTGCTGGCCTGGCAACTGGAGCTTGTAGATGCGCACACCGGGCGGCTCGCCCTTGATGCCAGTGAACAAACCAACTTGCTTGCCGAACTGGCAAACGCACTGGGCCAGCCATTGCCGCAAACGTGTGCGCCTTGACAGGAAACCCGTAGCGAATGTGCTGACACGCACCAGGCCGGCCCCATGGCCAGTCGCCCAACTTGCGCAGATAAACGCACTAGCAGTCATTGACGGTTTGCAACTAAGGCGACGGTGCTTTACCGAATCAGGATCCAACTTGTGAAGGGCTGAAAGTTGCCACACCCTGTTCTACCGGGATTCGCGCAAGTTGAATCGAGCAGGCCAATCGATGGTGGCTATTTGCTGCTCAAATCAGGCATCGCTCCCCCCTGATCGCCCCGCAAACCTTGAGGTTTCAAAGCATTCCCCGCTCGCGACCAAACCGGCCTGAAGTGATACCATGCGCACTAACAAATACCGGTCACCCGTATATGGATCGCCTCAACGCGCACTTGGCAAATATTGAAAGCACCACGCCAAAGCCTGCGGCAAGACATGCGCAAGGCCTCCATCAGCAAGGTTACAGTGGCTTCCCCTCTATGCTCCCACGCTTGAAGAATGCTCTGCGTTGCCGCTCCCTCGCCACTGTGCTGCGCTGGGCGACTGCATTGCTGTGCGTGGCGTCGCTGTTTGCCAACCTGCTGCTGTTCACCGGCGGCCATGCCATACCGGCCAGCCTGATGCTGTTGCAGCTGATAGCAATGTTCGGGGTCGGCTGGCACCTGAGCCAGGGTGCCAGGTCTATCAGCTTGCGCCCGGCAGAACTGGCCGATCGCATGCTCAAAGTCCAGGAAAGCGAACGCCAGCACCTTAGCCGCGAACTGCATGACGACATCGGCCAACTGCTGACCGCTGCCAAATTGCAGCTGGAGTGGTTGCAGCGGCGGCTGCCAAGCGATTTGCAGACGCAATGCGGCGCCCTGCACAGCACACTCGATGACACCCTGAGCAAGGTGCGTGACGTCTCTGCCATCCTCAATCCCCGGCAGTTGGTCAGCCTTGGCCTGGAAGCCAGCCTGCGTGCCCATCTGGTGCGCACGCTAGGCAGCACCGACATGCATTGGAGCCTGGAATGCCATCAAAGGCTGGGTGGCATTTGCGAGGAGGTGACCATGGCTGCTTTTCGCATCGCGCAAGAGGCGGTCACCAACATATTGCGCCATGCAAAGGCGCGCAACCTGACCATCCGCCTGCAGCGCAGCCCCACCGGCCTGAGCTTGTCGATAGAGGACGATGGCCAAGGCTTCATCCCCGCCGCCAATCCGGCTGAGGCAGGCCAGCGCGGCATGGCTGGCATGCAGGAGCGTGCCACAGCGCTCCAGGGCACACTGAAAATTACCAGCCAGCTTGGCCTCGGCACCCGGATCGAGGTCTTGTTCCCATGGCCACCACGCACCCATGAACGCGCCAGGACACCTGCTATCCGATGACCTGTAGACTGCTGCTGGTCGATGACCATTCGCTGATTCGAGCCGGGGTCCGTGCCCTGGTGTCTGACATACCCGGCTACACCGTGGTCGGCGAAGCCGACGATGGCGGCCAACTGCTCGAGCAAGCCCAGCAACTGGCGCCCGACATCGTGCTGCTCGACATTTCCATGCGCTCGACCAGCGGCCTTGATGCCCTCACCCTGCTGCGCGCCTCTGGCAGCACCTGCAAAGTACTGATCCTGTCCATGCACACCGACCCGGACCTGATCATGCGCGCCCTGGAAAGCGGCGCCCACGGCTACCTGCTCAAAGACGCCACCGCAAAGGAGCTGGAGCAGGCACTGGCCGCACTACGCAGTGGCGAGCGCTACCTCAGCCCGGCCATCGCCCACACGGTGATCAACCAGGCGCTGATGCGTGCGCAGCAGGGCAAGCAGCCAAACATCGACCGCCATAACCTCACTGCACGGCAACTGGAAATCCTGCGCCTGATCGTACGGGGCAAATCCACTCGCGAAATCGCTGCCGGGCTTGCCCTTTCGATCAAAACGGTGGAAACCCATCGCTCGCAGATCATGAAACGCCTGCAGATCTACGATGTCGCCGGGCTGGTACTGTTTGCCGTGCGCGAGAAAATCATCAGCCTGGATGACTGAGCAGCGGCGAGTTTGGCGGCAGATGCAGGCGCAGCGCCGCAGGCAGGGCCTCGAAGCGCAGGCTGTCAGCCTGTAACGGCTCACCATCGAGGTTGATGTCCAGGCCTTGGGAGCTCTTGATCTCTACCCAGGGCAAGCGCGCACGAACGAACAGCCCTTCGCCGGCCAGCAGCTCACGCAGCGCCCCCACCACTTCTTGCGGTGCCGGCAGGATAGCGATGTCGAGCAGGCCGTCATCCACCAGGGCATCGGCGCACAATACCTGACCGCCACCTGCCTGGCGGCCATTGCCGATGCCCAGCGCCAGCAAGTCACCCTGCCAGTGGAAGTCCGGGCCTTTCAGCTCCACCGACGCGGCCTGCAACTCACTGAAGCGCGACAGCCCGGTGAACAGGTAGGCCGCTGCGCCCAGCACTTTTTTGAGGTCCTCGGAGGTGTTTGCCGTGACCTGACTGCCAAACCCGCCCGTGGCCATGTTCAGAAACATCTGGTCGCCAACCTTGCCCAAGTCGATTGGCCGTGCCGGCATATCCAGCAGCGCCAGCGCCTCAGCCGGCTGCAATGACACACCAGCGGCTTTGGCGAAATCATTGGCGGTACCCAAAGGCAGCAATGCCAGGCTGGCCTGAGTATTTGCCTGCCCCATGGCTTCGGCCACATCGCGCAAAGTACCGTCGCCGCCTCCTGCGACCACATGGGTGTAGCCAGCCGCCAGCGCCTCGGCAACCAGCCGCTGGGCATCACCTGCTTCCCAGGTCACCCGCACATCCAGCGTCCAGCCCCGCTCACGCTGGGCGAGGACGGCCTTGCGCACATCTTCGTTCATCGCCTGCTTGCCGTGCAGGATCACCATTGCCTTACCCATCACGCTTCTCCCAAGGGACCGCTCATTGCAGATCTCGACCACAGGCGCAGGCAGATTGCTGCATGCACCGGCTGATCATGCGCCAACGCCAGACACCCATGTGAACAAAAACCGGTCAGGCCCACATCAACAGGATTGAAAGCTTCAGCCATCAGGCGCATGATCGACAAATATTTGGCCAAAACCGATAAGGCACAATAAAAAGTCGGTTTTTTGACTTTTTGCCGCCAGAGCCTTGGCAGTTCGCAAGCTGCCCATTAGCGCTACGTGCAGCGCCCGAGTCGAGACTGTGAAATGAGCGTTCTCATCCCCTGCATGATCGACACAAGCGAGTACCTGGGCGAAGACGATAGCGTGGGCTTTACTCAAATGTATGGACGCGTCCCGGTTGCAGCCATCGGCTGACTGCCCACGGGCGCGTTTTTTGTCTGCAGCCTTTAGCGAGGATTGTGGTTCATGCGCATACTCTGGACGCTGCCCTACCTACCCTGGCCAACCACCAGCGGCAGCAAGACCCGGCAATACCACCTGCTGCGCGCCCTTGCGCAGCACGGGCACCGGATCACCTTGCTGGTGCAGTCGAAAGTCCCGCTGAACGATGCCACCCGCGAAGCGCTGGAGCCACTGGTCGAGCGGCTGATCGTGCTACCCCGCCGGGCGCTGCACAGCCCGCTCAACCTGCTGGCCTCACCGATCATCGACTACCCCATGCGGGCAATCATCAATGGCTTGGCGCCCTGCCTGCGCCACCGCTTCGAGCAGTTGCTGGACGAGCCCTGGGATGTCATCCAGATCGAGCACAGCTACGGCTTCCAACCCTTCGAAAAAGCCCTGCAGGCCCGCGGCCTGCCCTACATGCTCAGCGAACACACACTCGAATCGGTGATGGGCGGCGCCTGCCATGATCGCCTGCCACTTTGGCTGCGCCCGCTCAATGCGTTCGACCGTTGGCGCTATCGTCGCTGGGAGCAACGCGTACTCTGCCAGCCCACCGAAGTGGTTGCGGTGAGCACCCATGACGCCGAACTGATAAGCCAGATCAGCGGGCGCCCAGTGAACGTAGTGGTCAACGGTGTGGATTCTGAGTATTACCAACAGGTATGTCCCGCACTGCACAGTCAGCGACTGCTGTTCGTCGGCAACTTCGAATACGGTGCGAACCTTGAGGCCATCGAATGGGCGCTGGAAGAAATCCTGCCGCAGGTGTGGATGAGCAACCCTGCGGTGCGCCTGGCCATAGCCGGGCATGCCATGCCGGCCTCATGGAAGCTGCACTGGAACGATCCCCGCATCGAATGGCTGGGTTATCGCCCTGACCTTCGCGAACTGCAGCGGCGCTCGGCGCTGTTCTTCGCCCCTCTGCGATACGCCGGCGGCTCCAAAGTCAAGATCCTCGAAGCCATGGCTGCCGGGCTGCCGGTGATCACCACCAGCAAGGGCGTTTCAGGCCTTGCCGTGAACAACGGCGAGCATTACCTGGGCAGCGATGACGGTGACCAGTTGGCACTGCTGATTACCCAACTGCTCAACCAACCCTGGCGCATGTGCCAACTGAGCGAGGCCGGCCGCCAGTTTGCCCGGCATCGTCATGACTGGAGCGTGGCGGCGCAGCAACTGGAGAACGTGCACATGCGCCTGACCCAGTCAGCGCCTGCCACCGCCCCGCAACCTACAGACCCGTGGCTAGGGCGATCAACCAAGTAGTTCGCTCAACGGTATGAACGGTACGCTGTCACCCTGCTGCGGCGTGCTGCCTTCGCGCACCTCCACCAAGCCCTCAGCCCAGGCAGCGCTGCGCAACACGCCTGAGCTCTGGTTCTTGTAGATGCGCACCCGGCCGTTGTCGATCCGCGCCCGCAGGTATTCGCGACGGGTTCCGGCCTTGGGCCAATCGAAACCCGCAGGTACGTCGAAACGTAGCGGAGTGACTTCGGCAACCCCTTGGCGGCGCAGCAAGTAAGGGCGCGTGAGCAGGCCGAAGGTCACCAGCGTCGACGCAGGGTTGCCTGGCAGACCGATCACCGGCACACCTTGATAATGCCCGAATGTCAGCGGCTTGCCTGGCTTGATCGCCAGCTTCCACAAGGCCAGCTCGCCCGCCTCACGCAGCGCCGCGCCCAGGTAATCGGCCTCGCCCACGGAAACTCCCCCGGTGGACAGGATCAGGTCGACATCACCCAGGCTGGCCAGGCACTGGCGAGTCCGCACCAGGTCATCAGGCAGGATGCCCATGTCGCGCACTTCACAGCCCAGGCGTTGCAACCAACTGACCAGCAGGCGGCGGTTGCTGTTGTAGATCTGCCCTGGGCCCAGTGGCAAACCTGGCTCGACCAGCTCGTCGCCGGTGGACAATACTGCCACCCGTATCCGACGCACCACCTGCAGTTGAGCATGCCCCAAGGTTGCGGCCAACCCCAGTTCGATCGGGCCCAGGCGCGTTCCTGCGACCATCACCTGTTCGCCCTGGCGTGTTTCCTGGCCTTGGGGACGGACATTCTGCTCAGGCTTGATCGGTTCAAGGAAACGCACCCGGCCATCCTCCAGCACCTCGGTGTTTTCCTGCATCTCGACGCAGTCGGCACCGGCCGGCAGCGGGGCGCCGGTGAAGATCCGCGCGCACGTGCCGGGCTGCAACGGCTCGGGCGCGTGCCCGGCAAAAATGCGCTGGCTGACGGGCAACGGCTGGCCTTGGCAATCGGCCAGGCGCAGTGCGTAGCCATCCATGGCACTGTTGGGCCAGGGCGGCAGGTCGAGCGATGCAACCAGGTCGGTCGCCAGCACCCGGCCTTCGGCCTCGGCCAGCGGGACGGTTTCGGTGTCCTTGATCGGCGCGGCCTCGGCCAAGGCCAGCAGGCGCTCCAGCGCTTCTTCCACCGGCATCAATGGCCGGGCCTGCGGCGCCTCAGCCACGGCTTTCACAAGCCGCTGCCTGCTTCAGGTGCGCAACGAAATTGCACGGGCGATGGCGGGCATCGAGCTGCTCGGCAAGGATACCGTCCCAGCCAGTGCGCACAGCATTGGTCGAGCCCGGCAGGCAGCACACCAGCGTGCCGTTGGCCAGGCCGGCCAAGGCGCGCGACTGAACGGTCGACGTGCCGATGTCGGCAACGGAGATCTGCCGGAACAGCTCGCCGAAGCCTTCCACTTGCTTGTCCAGCAGGCAGGCCACGGCCTCAGGCGTACTGTCGCGCCCCGTGAAGCCGGTGCCACCGGTAATCAACACGACCTGCACGCGGTCATCGGCGATCCAGGTGGCAACCTGGGCGCGGATCTTGTAGAGGTCGTCCTTGAGCAGCTTACGCTCAGCCAGCTGGTGGCCCGCCGCAGTCAGGCGGTCGACGAACATCTGCCCGGAGGTGTCGGTTTCAAAGGTACGGGTGTCGCTGACCGTCAGCACGGCAATATTCAGGGCCACGAAGGGGGTATCTGCCTTGGCTTTCATGAGTGTTCATCGCAGGGGAAAGGGATGGCCGCATTTATATCACAGGCTGCCCTGCGGCAACCTTGACAGACCCAGGTCAATACTCAGCGATTGGCGCTATGCTGCACTCTAGAAGGAACTTGCGCAGACGCCTTGCGTCTTAACGTCATCTAGCACCATCGCACTGGAGAAACACGATGATTAAACGGACCCTTCCCGCCTTTCTGCTCGCCCTGGGCCTGGGCGCCCTCGCTGGCTGCGCCTCGCCAACCGTGATCACCCTGAACGACGGTCGTGAGATCCAGGCTGTGGACACTCCGTCCTTTGACGAGGACTCTGGCTTCTACGAGTTCGAGCAACTTGATGGCAAGCGTACGCGCCTGAACAAAGACCAGGTTCGTACCGTCAAGGAGCTCTGACCGAGCGCCCTGTTTTGAGCCTAAGCCCTTTTAACAACAAGGGCTTGCGTTCGAAAAAACCATGCAGTAGGATTTCGTTCATCGGAGTGTAGCGCAGCCAGGTAGCGCGTCTCGTTCGGGACGAGAAGGCCGCAGGTTCGAATCCTGTCTCTCCGACCAAATCCTTCAAAAAGCCCGCCATTGTGCGGGCTTTTTGTCATGCGCGATAAGCACTACGCGGTAAGCCGCGAAGTGACCTCACCCAACTGCCCCGACAGCCCATGCAGGCGCTGGCCTGCCTGCTCGGTGTGCTGCACTGCCTCCTGGTTGGCTGTGGCGATGCGGGTAATCTCGACCAGGTTGCGCGAGATGTCCTCGGCCACGCTGGTCTGCTCTTCAGCGGCCGTGGCGATCTGCCGGTTCATGTCACGGATGGCCTCAACCGCCGTGGTGATGCGCTGCAGCATCTGCCCAGCCTGCTGCACCTGCTCGGCCCCCTCCTCGCTGCGCTGCTGCCCGCTTTCGATGGCCTTGACCGCGTCCACGGCACCAGACTGTACCGCCTCGATGATCTGATGGATTTCGGCGATCGACGCCGCCGTGCGCTGAGCCAGGCTGCGCACCTCGTCGGCGACCACCGCAAAGCCGCGCCCGGCCTCACCCGCACGGGCTGCTTCAATGGCCGCATTGAGCGCCAGCAGGTTGGTCTGCTCGGCGATACCACGGATCACTTCCAGCACCTTGCCGATGCGCGAACTGTCAGTTTCAAGATCGCGGATTACCGCCGCAGTACCTGCGATCTCCCGGTTGACCACGCCAATGATGTCGATGGTCTGCTGCATTACCCGCTCGCCAGCCTGGGCACTGTGGTCGGCTTCATCGGCCGCGCGCGCGGCTTCGGCGGCGTGACGGGCAACCTCTTGGGCAGTGGCGGACATCTCGTGCATCGCCGTGGCCACCTGATCGGTGCGCTGGAACTGGTCATGGGTACCGCGCGCCATGTCACCGGCGATGCTGCGCAGCTGGCCACTGGCGCCTTCCAGCTCTTGGGCATTGTCCTTGAGCCGGCCAACGGTTTCGGCAAGGAAATCACGCAAGGTATTGGCCGCCCGCGCAAGGCGGCCCAGTTCATCCTCGCGACGGCTGTCGACCCGAGCGCCAAAGCGGCCCTGGCTCAATTGCGCTACGTACTCGATCAACTGGCTGATCGGCTCGATCAGGCTACGGTTGACCCGCCACAGGCTGAGCAAACCGACCAGCAGTGCCGACCCGAGCATCACCAGCATACCCAGCCATACCGTGCGCTCGGCCCTGGCATTGATGCTGGCGGCGCGTTCACGGGCGTCGGCGCGCAACTGCTCGACCAACGCGCTCATCTGCTCGCTGGCAGCACGGTCGACACCTTTGACCGCCAGATCGCCGGCAACCGGGTCACCACCTGCGGCCAGAAACGCCTGACGCCCCTGCGCGTAGGCCACACCCAATTGCCGATGGCTGTCACGCAGTTGCTGCAAAGGCTCCTTGAGCTTCTGATCACTGCTGTCGATCAGTTGCCCAAGCAACTGCTGAACCTGCTGTTCACGGGCCTGGAACTGCTGCCAGTACTTTTCCAGCTCAGCCGGCTGGCGGCCGCGCAGCAGCACGTTCTTCCACTCCTGCACCTGGATCTTGAACTGCAGGTTGGCTTCGTCGATCGATTGCGAGGCCTGCAGTGGTCCATCGACCAGCGTGGCATAACTGCGCACGCTGGAGGACAGAAACTGGAAGCACACCAAGGCAATCAGCAGCATCGCCGCCAGGCTGCCGCCGAGCAGGGTAAGAATTTGTACTCTGAGGGATTTACGCAACATCGCAGATCTCGGGAACAAGGAATGAGGAAACAGCGTGCCGCTGGCAGCGCCGCCACAGACATCCATGTCCTCGTTCGCAGGCCAAAAAAAAGCTGCCATCAATCGATAGCAGCCAGGTCGAGCACTTACGCAACAGTTGAAGGGATAGTCTCAAGCAATTGCTACAAAAATGTTACAAGCCTTCGATGCGTCAACCTGCGTTGAACTGCAGCGAGGCCAGCCTGGCGTACAGCGGGCTCTTTTCGATCAGTTCACGGTGGGTACCCACTGCCACCAGGCGCCCCTTGTCGATGACCGCGATGCGGTCGGCATGCTGCACCGTGGCCAGGCGATGGGCGATGACCAGCGTAGTGCGGCCCGCCATCAGGCTCGGCAGCGCCTGCTGGATCAAGTGCTCGCTCTGCGCATCGAGGGCGCTGGTGGCTTCGTCGAGCAGCAGGATCGGCGCATCCACCAGCAACGCCCGCGCAATCGCCAGACGTTGCCGCTGCCCGCCCGACAGGCCAATACCACCCTCGCCCAGCGGTGTCTGGTAACCCTGCGGCAGTTGCCGGATGAACTCATCGGCATGTGCGCCACGCGCCGCCGCTTCGACCTCGGCCAGGCTCGCCTGCGGGCGCCCATAGCGGATATTGGCCTCGACCGTACCGCGAAACAGTGAGGGGTTCTGCGCTACCAGGGCGAACTGGCGGCGTAGTTCGCCCAACGCCAGGCTGGTGATTGGCTGGTTATCCAGAAGGATGCCCCCCTGCTGGGGGTCGTAGAAGCGCAGCAGCAAGTCGAACAATGTCGATTTGCCCGCGCCGGATGGCCCCACCAGCGCCACGGTCTGGCCTGGTTCGATGACCAGGTTCAGGTTGTCGATGGCGGCAACCGATGGCCTGGAAGGGTAAGCAAATACCAGGTTCTTCAGCTCGATACGCCCAACAGCGCGCTGGCGATGCAGCGCAAACGGCTGCTCGGTCTCTAGAATGCTGCTACGCGCCGCCAGCAGTTCGGCGATACGCTCGGCCGCGCCGGCGGCGCGCTGTAGTTCGCCGATGACTTCGCTCAAAGTACCGAAGGCACTACCGACGATCAGGCTGTAGAACACGAAGGCTGCCAGTTCGCCTGCGGAGATGCGCCCGGCGATCACATCCATGCCGCCGACCCACAACATCACCCCCACCGCGCCCAGCACCAGCACGATGACCAGAGTGATTAACCAGGCCCGCTGCGCGATACGCTGGCGCGCCACGGCGAAGGCCGCCTCTACCGTTCCAGCGAACAGCTGGCGGTCTAATGCCTGGTGGTTGTAGGCCTGCACGGTCTTGATCTGCCCCAGCGTCTCGGCCACATAGCTGCCCACATCCGCCACCCGGTCCTGGCTCTGCCGCGATAGGCTGCGCACGCGCCGGCCAAACAGCAGGATCGGCGCCAGTACCAAAGGCAGGGCCACCACGACGATACTGGTGAGTTTGGGGTTGGTGATGAAAAGCAGCACGACACCGCCGATCACCATCAGGGCGTTGCGCAGGAACATCGACAGTGATGAGCCGATGACCGCCTGCAGCAATGTGGTATCGGCGGTCAGCCGGGACTGGATTTCCGAGCTGCGGTTGTCTTCGAAAAAGCCAGGGTGCAGCCCTATCAGGTGATCGAACACGGCGCGGCGGATATCGGCCACGCACCGCTCACCGATCCAGGAAACCAGATAGAAGCGGCTGAATGTGCCTACCGCCAACGCCAGCACCAACAGCAGGAACAGGCCGATGGTCTGATTGAGCTGGTGCGCCGAACGGGTCATGAACCCCTGGTCCACCAGCAGGCGGATGCCTTGCCCCATGGACAGTGTAATGCCGGCGGTCACTACCAGAGCCAGCAACGCCAACAGCGCTTGGCGACGGTATGGGCGCATGAATTGCCAGCAGAGAAACAAGGCGCGACGCTGACGTGAAGAAACCGGTTCGGGCATGGCGATGGACCACAATGACAGTGAAACAGCAGCCTACCATTCATCCCGCCTGGCAGTGGCTATAGCCCATCGTTCTAAAACGCCTCTGGAGGTTTGCCGCACTTTCTGGTGGACTGTAGCTGTCGTGACCTCCAAGAGCCGCTGTCACAGGCCAGTCACGGCACAGGTTTACCTTGATATTGGACCTGATGAGGAGACTGTAGATGAGCTTGCAGCATGGCAGCGACACCCAGAAGCCCCAGAGCACCCCACAACCGAAGGTCTGCGGATCGATCATCGATGCCCAGGGCCGTGAAGTACCGATCACCGAGCAAATGATCCAGCAGGCCTGCAAGGACCTCGAGGACAGCCGGGTGAAGAAGGTGCGCAAGGGCTGAGTGAAGAATTGCTTGAAACCCGGCGCTGGCGCCGGGTTTTTATTTGCCCGGAATGTTCTGCCTGCTCGTCAAACGACCACTGCACCCAAGGCATTGACCATCTGCACCAACTGCGGAGCCTCGCCCCGCAACCGCACCGCTAACCCTTCGATTTCACGGCGTGGCGGATACTGTTTGCGCAACAGGTCGAACGCCGCGCGCTGCTCGGCCGCATCGTCGCTCAGGCTGCGACGGAAATCGGCATCGTCGCGGCGCGGGTCGTACACCGCCCGGCACAACGTCGCCAAGGCCCAGCCAAGGTCAGCTTCGCCATCGAACTCGATCTGCGCCAGTGGCGGTTTGGGCAGAAGATCCTGCAACTGCACGCGCTCGGCCTCACCCAGGAAGCGGCACAACGCCTGGTAGATCTGCGCCGTGCCGCGCTGGCGGCCATCCAGGCTGTAGCCGGCGATGTGCGGCGTAGCCAGGGTGCAGAGGTCGGCCAGTTGCAGGTCGACCTGCGGCTCGCCCTCCCATACATCGAGCACAGCGTGCACGTCTTCGCGGTCCAACAGCAACTCACGCAGGGCGACGTTATCCACTACCGGCCCACGGCTGGCGTTGATCAGCCATGCGCCAGGGCGCAGCTGTGCGAGCTGCGCTTGGCCCAGCAGGTGCCAGGTCGGGTGCTCGCCGCCACGCTGCAATGGGGTATGCAGGCTGATCACATCGCATTGTTCGAGCACAGTTTGCAGGCTGACGAAATCGCCCCCCTCAGCCGCCTGGCGCAACGGGTCGCAGACCAGCACCTTCCAGCCCATGCCGTGCAACACGCGCACCAGCCGGCCACCGACCTCCCCTGCACCCACCACGCCGTAGGTGCGCTGGGGCAGCGCTGCACCGTCCAGGTCGGCGAGGGTCAGCAGGCTGCCCAGCACGTAGTCGACCACACCGCGGGCGTTGCAGCCCGGCGCGCTGCTCCAGTGGATGCCGGCTTCGGCAAAGTAATCCAGGTCCAGGTGATCGGTGCCGATGGTGCAGGTGCCGACAAAGCGCACCTTGCTGCCTTCGAGCAATTGCCGGTCGACCTTGGTCACCGAGCGCACCAGCAGCACATCGGCCTCTTTGACGCTGGCGGCGTCCATGCTCCTGCCAGGGTAACGGCGGATCTCGCCGAAACCTTCGAAGAAGGCATCGAGCAGCGGGATATTCTCGTCGGCAACTATCAGCATGGCGCTCTCCTGTCTGGGGAACGCAGTGTAGGTGCTATGCCCGGCACGATCCAGCGTGGATCAGTCGGCTTTCTTGCGAATCCAGTACAGGTAGGTACCGGCCTCTTCCTGCTGCTGCAGCAGTTCGTGGCCGAGGAAGTTGCAGAACTTGGGAATGTCGCGCCGGGTCGAGGGATCCGTAGCGATGACCTTGAGCAGGCCGCCGGCGGCCAGATTGCGCACGTGGGTGTGCAGCATCATCACCGGTTCTGGGCAGTTCAGGCCGGTGGCATCAAGAATGGCGTCGGGGGTGAAGTCAGTCATGGGGTGCTCCGCAAATGATCGCTATTGTGGCGCATAGCGTGGCGCGGACCAATAGTCACCTGCACGCCCGGCGCCGCAAGCACAGCTTGCTCTCCCTCTCCCTTTGCCTTTGCCTTTGCTTTTGCTTTTGCTTTTGCTTTTAAGCGCGCGGTAGCTCAGTCACTACAGATTGCGACTTCAGGAGGCCGAGCGCAGGTCTTGCGAAGGGAGGTGACGGGCATGGATGC
>NZ_MOMO01000224.1:0-49696 GCF_009933855.1 Pseudomonas sp. SG-MS2
GTCAGTCGCACGGACTGGCGGGCTACGGACAAGGCGCAGATCACGTATTCCGAGGTCTGGACCAGGGTGTCCTGCAGCATGTACGAGGGATCGAGGGGGGACGGTGGATCGGGGACTATCTTGCGCATGAATGCTCCTTGAGTCAGGTGGAGCTACCTTTAAACGCTGTCAAACGAATGGAGGCAGCTATACACGGGTTGACAGACCGGTGACCCAAGGAACCCGGCGCACACGAAGGTGCCCCATGTACAGCTGCCATGAAGCGCTGCAAAGGACCCTTGAATCGGTCAGCCTGTCAAAGCCGGTCGCTGAGGTGTCAACGACGAACCGAGACTAGGCCGCAATCCGAGCACTCGCAATGGGTTGGCAGCGCCGGCAATATAATTCGGAAATGGACTACAGGGAATGGGAAAAATCGGAGTTAAATTTGTAGGACCTTAGGCGCACCAGGCGTGAATATTCTTCCCTGGCACGGATGCAATAAAGCCCCTGAAAGCGATGAGCTGTCAGAGGCCTTATCGTTATGCGTTTCCCCTCCCGATGGGGCGTGCTCAAGCCCACAAACGTTGTGCGATAAGCGCCTCCAGTTTGCTTTGGTCCGCCGCAAACCCTCGAATCCCTTCGGCCAGCTGCGCGGTTGCCATTGCGTCCTCGTTCATCTGCCAGCGAAAATCGGCCTCGCTCAGTGGCGGTGGCGGCGCCTGATGGTCGGCGGGGGCGGCGAGCGCGGCCTGCAGGCTGCCCTCGGTCACTGCCAACTCCTCCAGCAGTGCGGGGCTGATCGTCAGCCGATCGCAACCTGCCAAAGCAACGATTTCACCGACGTTGCGAAAGCTAGCCCCCATCACCGAAGTCGCGTAACCGTGGCGTCGCATGAAGCGGTAGCTGGCCGCCACCAATTGAACCCCAGGCTCCGACGCCGGCGCGTACTCCTTGTTCGGGTAAGCGCGGCGATGCCAGTCCAGCACCCGGCCAACAAAAGGCGAGATCAGGAATGCGCCGGCTTCGGCGCAGGCGAGTGCCTGGGCGAGGTTGAAGATCAACGTCAAGTTGCACTGGATGCCCTCACGCTCCAGTTCGCTGGCCGCGCGAATGCCCTCCCAGGTGGCGGCGAGCTTGATGAGGAACCGCTCACGTGGAACGCCCGCCGCCTCGTACAGTGCGACCAGGCGCCTGGCCTTGGCCAGGCTTGCCTGTTTATCGAAGGACAGCCGCGCATCGACCTCGCTCGATACCCTGCCGGGCACGTGCTGCAATAGGTTGCAGCCCAAAGCAACGATCAGTTGGTCGGACAGTTGATCGATTGCCTGCGCATGCGGCAGGCCGGCAGCTTTCGCCAGGGCGCAGAGGTCATCGAGCAGTGTGTCGTAGTGGCCCGACACCACGGCCTTGAGCACCAGGGAGGGGTTGGTGGTTGCATCATGAGGGGCGAAGCGGCGAACGGCCTGAAGGTCGCCGGTGTCGGCGACCACTGTGCTGTACCGCTCCAACTGGCTGAGCAAAGTTGGCATGCTGGAACCCTTTGGTGGTTGATGTCAGACGGCCATGGGCTGTGCGGGGTGCGATGGCTCGGGCAGGGGCGTGGCCTGGTCTGCCAGCCCATGCATGATGGGTTTCAGGGCGTGGTAGGCCGCGCAGTAATGAACGAACATCTGGTCATACAGGGCTTTGTTCGCGGGGTTGGGATCGGCCCGTCGGCGCAGGGTGCGCCAGTTGCGGATAGCTTCGACGTCCTCGATGGCGCCGATTGCCAGTGCCGCGAGCATGGCGCCACCCAGCGGCGCTTCGACCTGCTGCTCGATGGTGAACACGGCGTGGCCGGTGATATCGGCGATGATCTGCATCCACAGGTTCGACGCCGTGCCGCCCCCTACCACGATCAAATGCGGATCGAGCTGCAGCCCTGCCTGGTTGCCCATTTGCATGTTGTGACGCAAGGCAAACGCCAGCCCCTCCAGTACTGCGCGGTACAGGTGAGCCTTGTGGTGGAACAGCGACAGCCCTATATAGGCCCCCGATGCCTTGGCATCCCAGATGGGGCTGCGCTCGCCCATAAGGTAGGGCAGGAACAACAGGCCGTCTGCACCGGCGGGCGTCTTGGCAGCGTCCTGCTCCATCAGTTGGTGCACCTCGGCGCCGGGTGACAGGGCAGCTGCCTGCTTTTCCTGTGCACAGAACTGCTCACGGAACCAGCTGATTGCGGCACCGGCGGTAATGGCGCCGCCGAAGCTGTAGGTGTTGGCGCCAGCGTCGTAGACGTAAGGCATGTTGATCAGCCCTTTGCAGGCAGCGCTGCGCTGCTTGATGAAGCCCCAGCACATGCTGGTGCCCAGCATCGCGACATGGTTGCCTGGCGCAATGACCCCTGCGGCCAGTGTGGCCATCGCTGCATCGACTCCGCCGGCAACTACCTTGGTGCCTGGCTGTAGCCCGAGCCGCTGCGCCGCAGCCGGTAGCAGGCTGCCAATGACCTGCCCGGGCGCAACCAGGCGTTGCGGCATCAGGTGGGCGTCGATGCCCAGGGCATCGAGCATCAGAGGCGACCAGCCACGCGTTGCGAGGTCGTAGATGCCGCCGATATTGCCCGCTGAACTGTGGTCCACGGCCAGCTCGCCGGTCAGGTGGTACTGCACAAAGCTGTTGGGCGGCAGCAGGTAGCGCGCTTTGGCCCAGACCTCTGGCTGGTTGCGCTTGATCCACAGCATCTTGGTATAGCCGTAGTAGCTGTCGACACCGTTGCCCGTTATGCGCTGCAACTGTTCCACATCCACATTTTCGCGCACCCACTCGGCCTCGGCGATGGCTCGGCGGTCCATCCAGATGAGGCAGGGGTGAAGGGGGTTGATGTCGGCGTCCACCGGGATGCCCGAGCCCCCGTAGAGGCTGCTGATGCAGATGGCTTTGATCTGGGCGGCTGGTACTTGGCTGCGGCGGATGCTGGTCGCGACCGTTTCGTAGACAGCGTCCAGCCACACCTGCGGCCATTGCTGCGCCCACAACGGTCGAGGTTGCTCGACCTGGTAGCTGACGCAGGCCTGGGCCAGCATTCCACCCTCGGTTGACATCAAGAGAGCCTTGGTACTTTGCGTGCCGATGTCGACACCAATCACGTAGTCCATTGTTGTCCCTTTTATTATTGGCGTGGTGGTTTATGTAGACGTGAACATTTTTTTGGCGATTTTATCCGACGGCAGTTTCAAATCGCGGCTGATCAATCCATGGTTGATAATGTTAACGTCAACATTTCGGGACGCTAGCACAACACGATTGTCACCACAATACGCATGCACGGTTGTGGCCTGGCGTACAATCGCTGAAAATCACGGCGCCCGCAGCCAGCCACCATCGAGCGTTCATGACCAGACCAGGCAAAGCCACCATCACCGACATCGCCAAACGCGTGAACATGACTACCGTCACGGTGTCGCGGGCGCTCAACCAGCCAGAGAAGGTCAAGAAACAGACGCTGGAGCTCATCCTCAAGGTGGCCAAAGAGCTCAACTACGTGCCCAATGCCTTTGCCCGCAACCTCAAGAATCGCGAGAGCCGGCTGCTGGGCCTGGTCACGGCAAGCCTGGAAAACCCGTTCTACGGTGAGATCATCAAGGCGATAACGCGCGAGGCGAAGAAGCGCGACTACACCTTGATGCTGTTCGATACCGATGGCTCGCCAGAGCTGGAGGCGCGGGCGATCGATACGCTGCTCAGCTATCAGGTTGCCGGGGTGATCCTCTCGGTGATCAGCGACGACGACCAATACCAGCCGAGCTATCTGGCCAAGCTGGAGATGGCCGCCATCCCGGTCGTCCAGATCGACCGCCAGCTCACAGGTGCGCCGTTTGCCGGCGTCTACCTGGACAACGAGCAGAGCGGCTATCAGGGCGCGCGCGCCTTGTTGGCACAGGGGCGACGCCGGCTGCTGGTCGTCGCCGGGCCGCAACGCTCGAAGATTTCCCTGGCGCGGCTGGCAGGCATTCGCCGCGCGTTGGAGCAGTGGCCAGAACCTACCGTGCTGGAGGTCGTGCATGGGGACTACACCCAGGCGCCGGCACGTGATGTGGTGCGTAGTTACCTGCAAAGTGGCAAGTGGCCCGATGTCATCTTTGGCCTCAATGCGCTCATGACCTTGGGTGCGCTGCAGGCCATGCGCGAGGTTGGCTTGAGCCGCAATGACATAGCGCTGTTCAGCATCGACCAGGTGCACTATGCCGAGATCTATGGCCAACCCATCCCTTGCATCAGCCATAGCAGCGTCGAGTTGGGTGTTGGCGCGATCAACCTGTTGCTTGGCCAGATCGACGATCCTTCGCAACCGCTGCGCGACCAAGTCATTGAAGGGCAGCTACTGCTCTGACCTGCCAGCCAATGGCGGGTACATATCTGGTTAAAAATGTAGACGTTGACATTTGGCGCTGAGCTGGCGTCAGATTGAGCCCGCAAGCGATTCGAGTGGTATGTAAACGTCTACATAAAAATAATCAAAGTGCCCTTTGTTCGTCAGGGGGCCAGGGAGGTGGCGAATGGCAACGCAACTCGAAGGTAAAGTGGCAGCGGTCACAGGCGCTGCGTCGGGAATAGGCCTGGCATCGGCCGAGGCGATGGTGGCAGCCGGTGCCAGGGTGGTCATGATCGACCGGGATGAAGCCGCCTTGGCCAGCGCGTGTGAACGCCTGGGGGAGGCGGCCATGCCGTTGGTGATCGACCTGCTGGTGCCTGAGCGCTGTGCAACGCTGCTGCCGGGTGTGCTGGCGAAGGCCGGCCAGCTCGACATTCTGTATGCCAACGCCGGTTGCTACGTGGGCGGTGATCTGGTTGATGCGGATGTGGCGGCCATCGACCGCATGCTGAACCTCAACGTCAATGCCGTGATCAAGAATGTGCATGATGTGTTGCCGCACATGATCGAGAGGGGGACGGGCGACATTCTGGTCACAGGCTCGGTGGCCGGGCATTTTCCGGTTCCCTGGGAGCCGGTGTACTCGGCCTCCAAGTGGGCGGTCAACTGCTTCGTGCAGACGGTGCGCCGCCAGGTCAAGGCTCACGGTATCCGTGTCGGCGCCGTGTCGCCTGGCCCGGTCAGCAGTGCACTGCTGGCCGATTGGCCGGAAGAAAACCTGAAAAAGGCCAAGGCGAGCGGAAGCCTGATCGAACCCTCCGACATAGCCGATGCGGTCATGTACATGCTCACGCGCCCGCGTAACGTGACGATTCGGGACATGATCGTGCTGCCTTCGGCATTTGATATGTAACGGTTGCACTCAACATCAACCGCTGCAGGCGTGATCTTGTCGAGGCAGCCTGCAGCGTAAGTTGGTCTGCGGTATGTCTTATTTCAAAGCGCTACCGAAAACCGCCGCTGGATTGGATGGCGGCCTATCTTCGAATGCGACTTGGATCCAATACTCCGGTTCTGTATCATCCGGCCGCCATCAGAATGATGGCCGATGATTATTTAAAGGACTGAAGTAATGAAAAAGCTGTTCAAGGCCACCGTAGCCGTTGCTGTCGTTTCGGGCGTTGCCCTGCTGTCCGGTTGCACTGGCCAAGTTTACAACCAGCAGAAAAACTGCTCGTACGACTACCTGTTCCACCCATCGGTTTCCATCTCCAAGGTCATCGGTGGCTGCGGCCCGATCGATAAACTGCCTCAGCCGCAGTAAGCTTGGCGATACCCTGATCGCGTCACCTGTGACCTGATCCAAAGCCCCCAGTCATGCATATGGCTGGGGGCTTTTGTTTGTCTGGCGTGACAACCTGCCGCTGGGACAACCTGCCGCCTTGCTTGTACGCCCGCAATTTGTTTGTGCTGGCATTTCAGATACAATCAGCGAAACGATTCAGCCCTGTCGGTCAATACGACAAAAGCCTGGGTCGTTTTCTGGTTCTTTAAGCCGCTGAACAATGATCACAAAAAGCCTGCGCACAAGAACACGAAGCACCTGGGCCAGCCACAGGCCCGTCCTCCGTTCTACAGACTGGAATTGATCAATGTTCAAGAAAGCTGGCAAGACCTTGCTGGGTCTGGCTGTCGCTGCGAGCTTCATGCAAGCGCACGCCGCAGAAACCAAGAAAGTCGATGTGCTGCTGGTCGGCGGCGGCATCATGAGCTCCACCCTGGCCGTGTGGCTGCACGAGCTGGAGCCAAGCTGGTCGATGGAAATGGTCGAGCGCCTGGATGGCGTCGCCGAAGAAAGCTCCAACGGCTGGAACAACGCCGGCACCGGCCACTCCGCGCTGGCTGAGCTGAACTACACCCCGGAAGATAAAGACGGCAACGTCAACATCACCAAGGCCATCGAAATCAACGAAGCCTTCCAGATCTCCCGCCAGTTCTGGTCGTGGCAGGTCCGTCAGGGCGTGCTGAAGAACCCGCATTCGTTCATCAACACCACCCCGCACATGAGCTTCGTGTGGGGCGATGACAACATCAAGTTCCTCAAGAAGCGTTATGACGCGCTGCAGGCAAGCCCGCTGTTCCGCTCGATGCAGTACTCCGAGGACCACGCGCAGATCGCCAAGTGGGTCCCGCTGATGATGGAAGGCCGCGACCCGAACCAGAAGCTGGCGGTGACCTGGACGCCACTGGGCACCGACGTGAACTTCGGTGAAATCACCCGCCAGTTCGTCGGCCACCTGAAGACCCAGGACAACTTCACCCTGAAGCTGTCCAGCGAAGTCCAGGACATCACCCGCAACGAGGACGGCTCCTGGCACGTCGAGTACAAGAACCTGAAGGACGGGACCGAGTCGGCCACCGACGCCAAGTTCCTGTTCATCGGTGCCGGCGGCGGCGCGCTGAAGCTGCTGCAGAAGTCGGGCATTCCTGAAGCCAAGGAATACGCAGGCTTCCCGGTCGGCGGTTCGTTCCTGGTGACAGAGAACCCGACCATCGCCATGCAGCACATGGCCAAGGCCTATGGCATCGCCTCGACCGGCGCGCCACCCATGTCGGTACCGCACCTGGACACCCGTGTGCTGGACGGCAAGCGCGTGATCCTGTTCGGGCCATTCGCCACCTTCTCGACCAAGTTCCTGAAGAACGGTTCGTACCTGGACCTGCTCAGCAGCACCACCATGCACAACGTGTGGCCAATGACCAAGGTCGGCATCGAGCAGTACCCGCTGGTCGAGTACCTTGCTGGCCAGCTGATGCTGTCGGACGACGACCGCTTCGAAGCGCTGCGCACCTACTTCCCGAACGCCAAGAAGGAAGACTGGAAGCTGTGGCAGGCCGGTCAGCGCGTGCAGATCATCAAGCGTGACGCAGACAAGGGCGGCGTGCTGAAGCTGGGTACCGAAGTGGTGGCCTCGCAAGACCGCACCATCGCCGGCCTGCTGGGCGCATCGCCAGGCGCCTCGACCGCCGCACCGATCATGCTGAACGTGCTGGAAACCGTGTTCAAAGACAAGGTCGCCACCCCGCAATGGCAAGCCAAGATCAAAGAGATCGTGCCTAGCTACGGCACCAAGCTCAACGATTCGGCAGCGGCCACGCAGAAAGAGTGGAACTACACCGCTGAAGTCCTGCAGCTGGAGAAGCCGCCGGTCATCGACCAGAGCGTCGGTACCAGCACGGGTGCTAGCCAGCCGGTTGAAAGCAAGCCAGAGAACGACATGGCGCTGTAAGCGTCAGCGTTGTGATCGAAAGCCACGGGGGTGACCTCGTGGTTTTTTTTTGCCTGTTCCGGCCCCCACAGCCAACCCTGGCTCACCGCTGACGCAAAATGCACTCCAGCAAACCGGGGAAGCGTGCATCGAGCATTTCGCTGCGCAGTGAGTTCATATGCGTAGTGCCCACATTGCGCGTTTGCACCAGCCCCGCATCGCGCAACACGCGAAAATGATGGGACATGCTGGACTTCGGCCGGCCGCCGTCCAGCTCGCCGCAGCTGGCTTCTGTCACGCCCGCCAGGTGGCGCACGATTTCCATGCGTACAGGGTCGCTCAGCGCATACAGCAGGCGCTCGAGGATCAGGTCTTCAGGGGTGGGATGTTTGTAGGCTCGCATGGGCGTCATGATAACGGGGGTTTCATTAATTGCCATAGTTCGATTATGATCGAACTATCGTATTCAGATGAACCCGGAGTTCTCCATGTCCGCACTGTTCGAACCCTATACCCTCAAAGACGTCACCTTGCGCAACCGCATCGCCATTCCGCCGATGTGCCAGTACATGGCCGAGGACGGCATGATCAACGATTGGCACCAGGTGCATTACGCCGGCCTGGCCCGTGGTGGCGCCGGCCTGCTGGTGGTCGAAGCCACTGCGGTGGCGCCGCAAGGGCGTATCACCCCCGGTTGCGCCGGTATCTGGAGCGACGCCCATGCCCAGGCCTTTGTGCCGGTGGTGCAGGCGATCAAGGCTGCAGGCTCGGTGCCGGGCATCCAGATCGCCCACGCGGGGCGCAAGGCCAGTGCCAACCGCCCGTGGGAAGGTGACGACCATATCGCCGCGGATGACGCGCGAGGCTGGGACACCATCGCCCCGTCGGCCATCGCCTTCGGCGCCCACTTGCCGAAAGTGCCCCGTGAAATGACCCTGGACGACATTGCCCGGGTCAAGCAGGACTTCGTCGATGCCGCACGTCGGGCGCGTGATGCGGGCTTTGAATGGATCGAACTGCACTTCGCTCACGGCTACCTGGGGCAGAGCTTCTTCTCCGAGCATTCCAACCAGCGCACCGATGCCTACGGTGGCAGCTTCGAGAACCGCAGCCGCTTCCTGCTGGAAACCCTGGCAGCCGTGCGCGAGGTGTGGCCGGAAAACCTGCCGCTGACCGCCCGCTTTGGCGTGCTGGAATACGACGGCCGTGATGAGCAGACGCTGGAAGAGTCCATCGAGTTGGCCCGCCTGTTCAAGGCGGGTGGCCTGGACCTGCTCAGTGTCAGCGTCGGCTTCACCATCCCGGACACCAACATTCCATGGGGCCCTGCCTTCATGGGGCCGATCGCTGAGCGTGTGCGTCGTGAGGCAGGTTTGCCAGTGACTTCGGCGTGGGGCTTCGGTACCCCGCAGTTGGCGGAAGGGGCGTTGAAGGCCAATCAGCTCGACCTGGTGTCGGTGGGGCGTGCGCACCTGGCCGACCCGCACTGGGCGTATTTTGCGGCCAAGGAACTGGGCGTCGATAAAGCCTCGTGGACTTTGCCTGCGCCTTACGCGCACTGGCTTGAGCGTTATCGCTGATTCTTGGAGGGGCCGCACAGCGGCCCCGGCTCAAAACCGATCCAACCGGTAACCCTTCAACTCGGCACGAAGCTCCCGTTCAGCCAACCCAGCCACCCATTCCGCTGTCACCGCCGCCTGGGTCAACCCCAGGTGCTGATGCCCAAACGCTAGCAGCACGCGCCCGTCACACACCCGGTCGATCACCGGCAGCGAGTCCGGCAGCGAAGGCCGCAAGCCCATCCACGGCGTCGCCCCTTCGGCATTCAGTTCACGTTGGAACAAACCCTTGCTCAACCGGTGCAACTGCCACGCCCGCTGCATGCTCGGCGGTGCATCGAGACCGGCGAACTCCACCGTGCCAGCCAGGCGCAAGCCCTCGGCCATTGGCGTCATGATGAACTTGCGCTCCAGCGAGGTGACGGCGAATGGCAAGCGCTGCTGCTCGCCAGGCAGCATCAGGTGATAGCCACGCTCGGTGTCCAGAGGGACTCGTTTGCCGGTCAGAGCCGTGGTCAGTTGCGCTGAGTGCGCGCCGCAACTGATTAGCACCTGGCGCGCATGGAACGTACCCTGGCCGGTGTTGAGCTGCACGCCATTGTCATTCAGTTGTCCGCCATCGACCTGCGCCTGGACGAAGCGCACGCCACAGGCCTTGGCGGCTTCGAACAACTCGATTACCACGCGGTAAGGGTCGATGAAATGCCCGGTACGGGGGAAAAACAAGCCGCCCAAGATAGACGAGGTCAACTCTGGCGCAGCGGCGCGCACCGTGTCGGCCGACCAGAATTCAGCCGGCACCGCCTGCTGTTGCATGCGTGCCTGCAACGCTTCCAGTGCCGGGCGCGACTCGGCGCGCTCGAACACCAGCAACGAGCCGTCCTCCTTGAACAGCGCGCTGCGCCCGATGGAGCCGAGCAAACGCTGCCAGGCGCCCAGGCTGCCTTCGTTCAGTGCACGGATGCCGGCCACGCTGCGCTGGAACGGCTCCGGGCGCAGGTTGAGCAGCAGCCGGGTGAACCAGGGCAACGCCTTGGGCAGGTACTTCCAGTCCAGCCGCAGGGGCCCCATCGGGTCCAGCAGCATGCGCGGCAGGCGCTTGAGGATCGACAGGTCGGCAATCGGGAACACCTGCTCGGTAGCCAGGTGTCCGGCATTGCCGTAGGAGGCGCCGTGGCCCGGCGGTTGGCGGTCGATCAGCAGCACGCGACGGCCCTGGCGGGCCAGTTGCAGGGCGCAGGCGACACCGACAATGCCGGCGCCGACCACAGCGATATCGGTCTGGGAGGGGGCGTGGGCCATGATTCAGTGTTCCCGCTTGCCGTCGAGCAAGCGCCGCACCTGCAGCGGGTTTGCGTTCTTCAGCGCCTGCGGCAGCAAGGCATCGGGGAAGTCCTGATAGCACACCGGCCGCAGAAAACGCAGGATCGCAGCCGTGCCCACCGAGGTGCTGCGTGCATCGGACGTTGCCGGGAACGGCCCGCCGTGGACCATCGCATCGCACACCTCAACCCCGGTCGGCCAGCCATTGACCAGCAGGCGCCCGGCCTTGCGTTCGAGGGTCGGCAGCAGGCTGCGGGCGCTGTCGAGGTCGGCATCGTCCAGGTGCAGGGTCGCGGTCAGTTGGCCCTCCAGGTGCTCGGCCACCTGGCGCACTTGTTCATCGCTGTCGCAGGCCACCACCAACGAAGCGGCGCCAAACACCTCGGCCTGCAAGCCCGGGTCGGCGAGAAACGCGCTGGCCTGGGTGACGAACAGCTGAGCCTGGCACTGGTTCGGGCCTTGCGGGGGTTGGCCGCAGGCCGCGACCTTGGCATTGCTGTTTTCGGTCAGGGCGCCCACACCCGCTGCGTAGGCATTGAAAATGCCCGGGGTCAGCATGGTCTGCGCCGCTGCATGGCGTACTTGCTCGCTGGCGGCGGCGATAAAACGCTGCAGTGCCGGGCCTTGGCGGGCGACTATCAGGCCGGGGTTGGTGCAGAACTGCCCGGCGCCCTGGGTCAACGAGGCAACGAAACCTTGGGCCAGTACCTCACCACGCGCCTGCAAGGCTGCGTCGAACAGGAACACCGGGTTGATCGAGCTCATCTCGGCATACACCGGGATCGGTTCCGGGCGCGCCTGAGCCGCGTGGCACAGGGCCAAACCGCCGCTGCGCGAACCGGTGAAGCCAACGGCCTTGATCCGCGGGTCGCTGACCAGGGCGATGCCCACTTCACGCCCAGCACCATACAACAGCGAGAAGACGCCCTCTGGCAGGCCGCACAGCTGCACGGCGCGAGCGACGGCCTGGCCGACCAGCTCACTGGTGCCCGGGTGCGCGCCGTGTGCCTTGACCACCACCGGGCAGCCGGCGGCCAGGGCCGAGGCGGTGTCGCCACCGGCCACCGAGAAGGCCAGGGGGAAGTTGCTGGCGCCAAACACCGCTACCGGCCCCAAGGCCACCTGGCGCTGGCGCAGGTCGGCGCGCGGCAGGGGCTGGCGCTGTGGTTGGGCGGCATCGACGCGCACATCCAGCCATTCACCACTGCGCACCACGCGGGCGAAGGTGCGCAGTTGGCCACAGGTACGGCCCCGTTCGCCCAGGATACGTGCCTTGGGCAGGCCACTTTCGGCCACGGCACGGCCGATCAAGGCATCGCCCAGCGCTTCTATCTGCTGGGCGATGGTTTCGAGAAAGATTGCGCGTTGCTCCAGTGAGGTTTCGCGGTAGGCGTCGAACGCAGCCCAGGCCAGTTCGCAGGCGTGGGCCACGTGTTCCCCGGTACCGCCGGCATAGGCGGGTTCCAGGGGCTGGTTGGTAGCCGGGTCGATGGCGCGGATCGCTTCGCGGCTGCCGGGTACGGCGCGTTGGCCGATCAGCAGTTTGCCTGTCAGGGGCATGGAGCCTCCTTCATAGTCGGATTCTGGGTCGGGGCTGCCAAGCAGCCCCAGGGTTCAGGCCAGGTTCTGCTCGGCCGACCAGCTGGCATACCACGTGCGGAACAGCGCGTACTGCTGTTCGGCGTAGTTGCGCTGGGCGTCGGTGAGCGCATCGGTTTCGTTGAAGTGCAGGCTGTATTCGCGGTCGCCGTTGAGCACCATCAGGTGCTTGTAATACAGCACCAGGTCGCAGCCCTCATCGAACGACGACAGCACCGCCAATGCCGACTCCAGCTCGCGTGCCAGGCGGCGGGCCCTGGCGTCACCCTTGGCCGCTTGCTTGCTCAGGCTCACCAGTTGCAGCACTTCACGCGGCAGGGCATTGCCGATGCCGGTAATGGCGCCGGTGGCGTTGCAGTTGACGAAACCATGGACTACCTGGGTATCCACGCCGACCATCAGGGTCACATCGTCGTCTTTGGAGGTGATGTGCTCGGCGGCGTAGCGCAGGTCGGCACCACCACCGAACTCCTTGAAACCGATCAGGTTCGGGTAGTCGCGGCGCAGTTCGAAGAACAGGTCGGCACGGGTGGCAAAGCCGTAGTAGGGGCTGTTGTAGATCACTGCAGGCAGCTTCGGCGCCGCTTGCAGGATCGCGGCGAAGTGGTGCTTCTGGGCGATCAGAGAGGCGCCACGCGACAGCACGCGGGGGATGACCATCAGGCCGGCGGCGCCGACCTTGGCGGCATGGGCTGCATGGGCCACGGCTTCACGGGTGTTCACCGCGCCGGTGCCGACGATGGTCGGGATGCCGGCGGCAACCAGGCGCGCCACGCCCTCCTGGCGCTCGGCTTCGGTCAGCAGCGGCCAGTCGCCCATCGAGCCGCAGTAGACCACGGCGCTCATGCCGGCCTCGATCAGCTCGCGCCCTTTGCGCACAAGGGCGTCGAAGTCTGGCTTGCGCTCGGCGGTGCAGGGTGTCATCAGGGCAGGCATGCAGCCGGTGAAAATATTGTCGCTCATGGGTATCACTCCTTGCAGTATTCAGTCTGGGTTGCGAAGAAAATGGCCTGGGCAGTCAGATGCCCCAGGCGAAAGGGTCTTGTTCGTCGATCAGCAGGGTACTGTCGGCGGTCATGTAGGCGCGGCCGGTGATGAACGGCCGAATATGCTCACCTTCGCGCTCGTAGCGGCCGTGGAACTGGCTGCCGGTAATGCTGGCCTGGACCCAGGTCTGGCCTTCGGCGAGCTTGCCGTCGGCGGCCAGGCAGGCCAGCTTGGCGCTGGTGCCGGTGCCGCAGGGCGAGCGGTCATAGGCCTTGCCGGGGCACATGACGAAGTTGCGGCTGTCGGCATCAGGGTCGGCGGCAAACAGCTCGATATGGTCGATGGGGGCGCCGTGCTCGCCGGTGATGCCTTGGGCCTCCAGGGCCTTGAGCATCGCCCAGGTGAACGCGGTGAGAGCTTCGCGGTTGTCCAGCTCGATGCGCTGGCCGTGCTCTGAAACCAGGAAGAACCAGTTGCCGCCCCAGGCGATGTCGCCGTGCACCACGCCATGGCCTGGCACGTCCACCGACACCTGCCGGCGGTAGCGATAGGACGGCACGTTGCCGACGGTGACCGCGCCGTCCTCGTGCAGGGTGGCGCTGACCTGGCCGACCGGCGTGTCGATTTTGTGCACGCCCGGCTGGATCAGCCCCAGGTGCCGTAGCGAGGCGACCAGCCCGATGGTGCCGTGGCCACACATGTTCAGGTACCCGGCATTGTTGAAAAAGATCACCCCACAAGTGGCGTCTTCCGACACCGGGGCGCAGTACAGCGCACCGACCAGCACATCGTTGCCGCGTGGCTCCAGCAGGCAGGCGCGGCGCCAGTGGTCGTGCAGCTCGCGCAACTCATCGCGCTGCTCGGCCATGCTGCGGCCATTGAGTTGCGGGAAGCCATTCATTACCAGGCGGGTCGGTTCGCCGCCGGTGTGCGAGTCGATGACGTGAACGTGTTTCATGGGCATGTCCATTCTCTAGTGAGCCTGCTTTTGTGCTGGTTGTGCCGGCGACAGGGCCAGTAGCCTTCAGGAGGCCAGTGCAGCCGGGCGAGTGGCGGCCTGGGCCTCGTGGCTTGTTTCGCTTTCGTCTTCGCCTTCCAGGCGCACCAGGTGGGCCGGCACGCCGGTGGCAGCACCCCAGTAGTAGATGCCCAGCGCGCAGGCCGCGACGACCACGGTATCGAACGGGTGGCCGATCACGCCCAGGCCGCCGAAACTGCCCAGCCAGGAAAGCAGGATGGTCACCGCGTAAAAGCCGATCAGCCAGGCGCTGGAGCGCACTTGCTGGGCCAGCGACAGGTGCTGGGTCGGCACGAAGCGGCCGCACAGCAGGTACAGCACGAACATCACGATCTGCAGGGCCAGTAGCCACGACACGGTGTTCCAGCCGGACCAGTAGACGATCAGCGCGGCGATGATGAACGACAGCGGGCCCAGCACGCCCATGCCCTTGACCCGGAACGGGCGTGGCATGTCTGGCGCATTGCGGCGCAGGGCAGCGACGGTGACCGGCGCTACGGCATAGCTCAGCACCAGGGCTGCAGACACCACGTTGATCAGCGCTTCCCAGGACGGAAAGGGCAGGGTCCAGAACACTGACAGGCCGAAGGTCAGCCACAGCGCCGGGCGTGGGATGCCCGATTGCTCGTCGATGCGGGTGAAATACTTGAAGAAGGTGCCGGTCTGGGCCCAGCCATAGATCACCCGCGGGGTGGCGTTCATGTAGATGTTGCCGCAGCCGCTGGGGGAGATCACCGCATCGGCCACCACCAGGTAGGCCAGCCAGCCTACGCCCAGGGCCAAGGCGATGTCACGGTAGGGCAGGGCCAGTTCCTTTGTCACCGAAGCCCAGCCGTTGGTCAGCATTTCGGTTGGCACGCTGCCAAGGAAGGCCAGTTGCAGCAGGGCATAGATCGCGGTGGACAGCAGCACGGAGAGGATCAGCGCGATGGGTATGGTGCGCTGTGGGTTCTTGACCTCGCTTGCCACCGAGATGATTGGTGTCAGGCCCAGGTAAGCGAAGATGATGCCGCCAGCCGAGACGGCCATTTCCACACCGGACATGCCGAAGGGGGCGAAGCCCTGGACCTCGAAGTTCTCTGGCTTGAAGAAGGTGAACAGCACACCGATCACCAGCAGCGGCACGATGAACTTGAACACGCTGACCAGGTTGTTGGCCTTGGCGAAGGTCTTGACGCTGCGGTAGTTGAGCAGGAAGAACAGCCCCAGCAGCGCAAACTGCACCAACCAGCCGAGCACGGTGGGGTCGCTGGAGCCGGCCTTGGTCAGGCCGGGGAACCAGGCCGCGGCGTACTGGCGTGATGCGACCACTTCGATGGCGATCAGGCTGGAGAAGGCGATCAGGGTGATGAAGCCCATCAGGTAGCCGAGCAGTGGGCCGTGCGAGTACACCGGGTAGCGCACCACACCCCCGGCGCGTGGCAGCGCGGCGCCGAGTTCGCAGTAAACGATGCCCAGTAGCAGTACGGCGAAGCCGCCGAGAAACCAGGAGAGGATGCCGGCCGGCCCGGCAATGGCCGAAACGTGGCTGGCGGCGAACAGCCAGCCGGAGCCGAAGATGGCGCCGAGGCCGATGAAGGTGAGGTCCAGCAATGACAGCTGTTTCTTGAATTTGCCTGACATGGGGTCGCCTTTTTGTAGGTTTTGGATAGGCAGGTCTGATGTCACCAGGTGCGGCTTTTGGGGCCGCGCTCTTGTAGGTCTTGGGCGGCTTGCGTGGGAACTAGAGTGGACCGAACGGGGCCACGGTTCTTGATGGTTTTCTGCAGGGCGGATGACGAAATCGGCACAATTGCAGAAAAGGCTGGCGCGCCGGTCGCCAGGATGGATAGGCTGGAGGCCTTGCTGTGCAAGGGTTTGGGAGTTTTGCCGGCGATGGCGCCGGTGCAGACACTAGAGAATTGACTGATGGCCGACGCCACCTTGGCAGCCCTGTACCAGAACTTGGACCAGCACCGCCCCGCCAGCCTTCAGGCACTGCTCGCCGGGGTATCCCTGCTGTTGCCGATCCTCGATGCCATCCCCAACGCCGCGATCTTCATCAAGGATCCGGATGCCCGCTATGTGCTGGCCAACAACACCCTGGTTCAGCGCTGCGGCCTCAAGCGCCTGCAACCACTGTTGGGCAAGACCAGCGCCGAAGTCTTCCCGGCGCAACTGGGCCCCGGTTATACCGAGCAGGACCGTCGTGTGCTCAAGGATGGCCTGGTGCTGGAAGACCAGCTCGAGCTGCACCTGTACGGCAGCCGTGAACCGGGCTGGTGCCTGACGCACAAGCGCCCGCTGCATGACAGTGCCGGCCAGATCATCGGGCTGGTAGGCATTTCGGTCGACCTGCAGTCAGCGGCAGACACGCACCCCGCCTACCAGCGCCTGGCCGCGGTGGACGAGCATATTCGGCGGCACTTTCATCAACCGATCAGCCTGGGTGAACTGACCCGCATTGCCGGCATTTCCGTCGCGCAACTGGAGCGCTACTGCAAGCGGGTATTCCACCTCACACCTCGGCAAATGATTCACAAGGCGCGGCTGGAACATGCCCATCGGCTGCTGCACAGCGACTTGCCGATCACCGAAGTGGCGTTGCAGTGCGGTTACACCGACCACAGTGCTTTCAGCCGGCAGTTCAAGCAACTTACGGGTTTTACACCGCGCCAGTACCGTCAGGCGACTGCCGCTCAGGAGGGCTGAAACAGTGTGCGGGCCTCGTCAAAACACTGTTCGGCAATCGCCGAGCGCGGCTCGCTGCGGCGCAGCAGCAGGCCGACGGGGCTGTGGATGCTGGCGTCGGTGATCGGGATGATGCGCATGTGCTCGCTCAGGTCTTCCAACCCGCAATCGAGCGGCATGATTGCGCAGCACACGCCGGTGTTGATGGCTTGAACCAACTGGAAGCTCGAGTCGCTTTCCAGCACGGCATTGGGTTCCAGGCTGCGGCTGCGAAAGCTCAGGTCGAGCGACTGACGGTAGTGCATCCCCTTGCTCAGCAAGCCCAGAGGGATTTCGCCCAGTTCCTCCCAACGCAGGGTGTCGGCTTCGAACTGGAAGTGCCGGGTATCGTGCAGCAGGCCCATGGTGGTGGTGCCCAGTTCGATCACCTCGAAGAAGTTGGCGTTGACCTGGTCCAGATAGCAGATCCCCAGGTCGAGCTGGTTGCGGCTCAGGCCATCCATGATCTGCTCGGTGCTGTGCGAGCTGAGCTGAAACTGCAGCTCGGGGTATTTTTCGCGCAGCGGCAGCAGCAGCTGCATGGGGTTGAAGCTGGCCAGCGGCACGGTGCCCAGGCGCAAGCTACCAACCACTTGGCCGCGGCAGCTGGCTGCCTCGGCCTGCAGGCCATCATGGGCGGCGAGCAGGGTGCGGGCCCAGGCCAGGATGCGCTCGCCGGCTTCGGTGAAGCCCTCGAAGCGCTGGCCGCGCTTGACCAGCACCAGTTCCAGTTCGTCTTCCAGGTTGCGCAGGCGCATGGACAGGGTCGGCTGGGTGATATGGCACAGCGCCGCAGCCTGGCCGAAGTGGCGGGTCTGGTCGAGGGCGATGAGGAACTTGAGCTGCTTGATGTCCATGGGAGTGCCTGGGGTCTGGTTGTGCTGACCTTAACCAAGTCAGCGATAGATGTCATTGATCGGGCGGTACGGCATATCTATTGGACGCGCTCTGGTCATGTCTCTAGCGTAACGACCATGCCATACAAGGAGCTTCACTGTGCGCGTTCAATCCGACGCGGTCTTCGTACCGCTCAATATCGCCGTACTGACGGTCAGCGACACCCGCACCTACGACAACGACACTTCGGGTGAGCTGCTCGCCAGCCGCCCGGTGCAGATTGGCCATCGCCTGGTCTCGCGTGCGCTGCTCAAGGACGACCTGTACAAGATCCGCGCCCAGGTGGCCACCTGGATTGCCGATGAGCAGGTGCAGGTGGTGCTGATCACCGGCGGCACCGGTTTCACCGGGCGGGACAGCACACCGGAAGCGGTGGAGTGCCTGTTCGATCGGCGTATCGACGGTTTCGGCGAGCTGTTCCGGGCGTTGTCCATTCTTGATGTCGGTACCTCGACCGTGCAGAGCCGGGCGTTGGCCGGCATGGCCAATGGCACTTTGGTGTGCTGCCTGCCAGGTTCTACCGGTGCCTGCCGCACGGCGTGGGAAGGCATCCTGGTGGAGCAGCTGGATGCGCGGCACCAGCCTTGTAATTTTGTGAAGCACCTTAAGCCCATCGCGCCCTGCGACACACGCGGTTGATCAGTTCCGGCCCTATCGCCAGCTTGCCGGCGATAGGGCCAGTCAGCTCAACACATGCTCCACCGGCTGCAGCGCCGGTGGCAGCGGCTCCACGCCCAAGGCCCCCAGCACATCCCGCTCGACCGTGCGCACCATGGCATCGGTCGGCAGGTCGTTCTCGTCTCGCCCGAACGGGTCTTCCAGTTCATTGCCGATCGCATCCAGCCCAAAGAAGGTGTACCCCACAATGGTGGTAAACAGCGGTGCCAGCCAGCCCAGCGGCTCGGCCAGCGCGAACGGCAGCAACAGGCAGAAGATGTAGATGGTCCGGTGCAGCAGCAGGGTATAGGGGAAGGGCAGCGGTGTGCCCTTGATCCGCTCGCAGGTGGCCTGTACCTCTGACAGCCCGACCAGGCGTTGTTCCAACAGGCTGTAGCGCCAGTCGCTGATTTGCTGCTGCTCGGCCAGGCGTGAGCAGCGGGCGCCAACCTCCTGCAAGATACCGTCGCAGACATTGTGCGGGCGGATCGCGGCGGGGTTGGCCAGCCACGGCCGGGCGGCGGCCACCTCATCCTCGTTGCGCAACCGGGCATTGAGCGCATGGGCAAAGCCGCACAGGCTGTGCAGCACCTCGGCGCGCAGCTTTTCATCGGCGATCACCACGCTCTCACGTATGAACGAGCGGGTCTCGATGATCATCTTCCCCCAGGCCTTGCGCCCCTCCCACCAACGGTCGTAACAGGCATTGTTGCGAAAACTCATGAAGATCGACAGCGACAGGCCAAGCAGCGTGAAGGGGGTAGCGCTGACGGGGTAGAAAAACGCCGGGAAGTGGCGTTCGACCAGCACGATCAGGGCGGCGAGCAAGGTCACCATCAGGCAGCGCAAGGCAATGCGCTTGACGATCGAACCCTTGAGGGTGAACAGCACGCGCAACACATCGGGGCGAGAGTGAACGATCATGAAAGTCCAGAGACGGCCGGTCAGCCGCCGGTCATGTTCATGAAGCGCAGGATCTGCACATCGCCACCGACCTCGAAATGATGGCGGTAGGGCTTGAGGTGCAGTGAATCGCGGATGGCTTTTTCCAGCCGCTCGGCATCACCCGGGTGGGCACGCAGCACCTGTTTGAGGTCCATCGAATGTTCATTGCCCAGGCACAGCAGCAGCCGGCCTTCGACAGTCAGGCGCACACGGTTGCAGGTGGCGCAGAAGTTGTGGCTGTGCGGCGAGATGAACCCGACACGGGTGCTCGCCGCTTCTGCCAGGCGCCAGTAGCGCGCCGGGCCCTGGGACGACTCGGTCGATTCGATCAGGGTGAATTGCTCGGCCACCCGCGCGCGCACTTCGTCGCTGGAGCAGAACGACTCGCCGCGTTCATGCTCGTTGATCACGCCCAGCGGCATTTCTTCAATGAAAGTGATGTCCAGTTCGCGGTCGATGGCAAAGCGCACCAGGTCGACCAGCTCATCGTCGTTGCGCCCCTTGAGCACCACGCAGTTGAGTTTGATGCGCTGAAAACCCGCGCGGCGGGCCGCGTCGATGCCGGCGATCACCTGGGCCAGGTCGCCGGTGCGGGTCAGTTGCTTGAAACGTTCTGCATCGAGGCTGTCGAGGCTGATGTTCAGGCGCGACAGGCCGGCGTCGAACAGCGGCTGAGCCAGGCGGGGGAGCTGCGAGCCGTTGCTGGTCATGCACAGTTCACGCAGGCCGGGCAGGGCGGCAATGCGCCCGCACAGGTCGACGATGCCCTGGCGGACCAGCGGCTCGCCGCCGGTAAGGCGAATCTTGCGGGTGCCTAAGGCGACGAAGCGTTCGGCCACCTGGAACAATTCCTCAAGGCTGAGGATCTGCTGGCGCGGCAGGAACTGCATGTCTTCAGCCATGCAGTAGACGCAACGGAAGTCGCAGCGGTCCGTGACCGACATCCGCAGGTAGTCGATTTTCCGGTTGAAGCCGTCGATCAGGGCCCGGCTGTTCTGTTCCACGTTCGCGCTCGGCAGGGGAGGAGTACTGGTTCCACGCTATAACCTGCGGTGTTCGCCGTCAAATTGCTTTGCCCGACTGCTTGATCAATCTCATCTATCACGGCTGCAGGGCCAGTACTCCAAGGCCTTGATCGGATTGTCGCGTTTGCGTGATTACCCGCGAAGGGAACGCTGCCAACACCAGCCCATCATCGAAACGGCCTATCACCCCGTAAGACATTTCGATTGGACGGCCCCCTGTCGGCCTCCATAGGCTGGAAAACAAGCACCGGACGACACGATCCGCTGCACTTTTCGATGCCCGCGTGAGGATTGACCGCATGAGCCAGGACGACCATATCAGGGACTACAAGGGGCCGGCCGCCGGCTGGGGCGCGCTCAAGAGCGTGACCAAGAGCTGGCTGGGCAGTGACAACGCCTTCAAGAACCTGCGGGCCATGCTCAAGACCAACCAGAACGGCGGTTTCGACTGCCCCGGCTGCGCCTGGGGCGAGTCGCCGGAAAGCGACATGGTCAAGTTCTGCGAGAACGGCGCCAAGGCGGTCAACTGGGAGGCCACCGGCCGTTCGGTCGACCCCGCGTTTTTTGCCAGGTACAGCGTCAGCGCGCTGGCCGAGCAGACCGACTACTGGCTCGAATACCAGGGCCGCCTGACCCACCCGATGCGCTACGATGCGGCTACCGACCATTACGTCGAAACCACTTGGGAAGAGGCCTTTGCCCTGGTCGCCCGGCACTTGCAGGCGCTGGATTCGCCCGATGAGGCCGAGTTCTACACCTCCGGCCGGGCCAGCAACGAGGCGGCATTCCTCTACCAGCTGTTCGTCCGCGCCTATGGCACCAACAACTTCCCTGACTGCTCGAACATGTGCCACGAGGCCAGTGGCGTGGGCATGTCGGAAACCCTCGGCGTAGGCAAGGGCACCGTGGTGTTCCACGACCTGGAACTGGCCGATGCGATCTTTGTCATCGGCCAGAACCCCGGCACCAATCACCCGCGCATGCTCGAGCCGCTGCGTGAAGCGGTCAAGCGCGGCGCCCAGGTGGTGTGCTTCAACCCGCTCAAAGAGCGTGGCCTGGAGCGCTTCCAGCACCCGCAGCACCCGTTCGAAATGCTCAGCAACGGCTCCGAGCCGACCAACACCGCCTACTTCCGCCCAGCCCTGGGCGGCGACATGGCGGCCATGCGCGGCATTGCCAAGTACCTGCTGCAGTGGGAGCGCGAAGCCCAGGCCAAGGGTGAACCAGCGGTATTGGACCATGACTTCATCGCCGCGCACACCAGCGGTGTGGACGCCTACCTGGCGGCAGTGGATGCCACCTCGTGGGACCATATCGTCGAGCAGTCCGGCCTGACCCTGGCCGAGATCGAGCTGGCCGCGCGCATGTACCGCAAGGCCGAGCGGGTGATCATGTGCTGGGCGATGGGCGTCACCCAGCACCGCCACTCGGTGCCGACCGTGCAGGAGATCGTCAACCTGCAACTGTTGCGCGGCAACGTCGGCAAGCCCGGGGCGGGCCTGTCGCCGGTGCGTGGCCACAGCAATGTGCAAGGCGACCGCACCATGGGCATCGACGAGAAACCCAGGACGGCGTTGCTCGATGCCTTGGAAAAACGCTTCCAGTTCCGCGTACCTCGCGCCCATGGGCACAACGCGGTGCTGGCGATCCAGGCCATGGAGCAACAGCGTGCCAAGGTGTTCATCGCGCTGGGTGGCAACTTCGCCCAGGCGACGCCGGACACCCCCCGCACCCACGCGGCCCTGCGCAACTGTGCGCTGACGGTGCAAATCTCCACCAAGCTCAACCGTTCGCACCTGGTCACTGGCCGCGATGCGCTGATCCTACCCTGCCTGGGGCGCACCGAGATCGACCTGCAAGCCGGCGGGCCGCAGGGCGTGACCGTGGAAGACACCTTCAGCATGGTGCATATCTCCCATGGCCAACTGCGCCCGCGTTCCCCGCACATGCGGTCCGAACCCTGGATCATTGCCGGCATGGCCAAGGCCACGCTGGGCAACAAGCCCATCGATTGGGAATACGCCGTTGCCGACTATGGCCGTATTCGCAGCATGATCGCCGATGTCATCCCCGGCTTTGCCAACTTCAACCAGCGCCTGCAGCAACCAGGCGGTTTCCACCTGGGCAACAGTGCCGCCCAGCGCAGCTGGCGCACGGCGACCGGCAAGGCGCGTTTCAGTGCCAGCCCGTTGCCAGAGCATCTGGTCAATGCCCAGGTGCTCGCCCGTGGCGACAAGCCTGACCTGATCCTGCAGACGATGCGCTCGCATGACCAGTACAACACCACGCTTTATGGGCTAGATGATCGTTATCGGGGCGTGTTTGGCCTGCGAGAAGTGGTGTTCGTCAGCGAGGCGGACATCCATCGCCTGGGCTTTGAGCCGGGTGAGCACGTAGACCTGGTGTCACTGTGGGAGGACGGTGTGGAGCGCCGGGTATCGGGCTTCCGCCTGGTGCCCTACGACATTCCCGATGGGCAGGCAGCGGCCTACTACCCGGAAACCAACCCGCTGGTGCCGTTGGAAAGTTACGGCGAGGGCACCTATACGCCGACGTCCAAATTCGTGGCGATTCGGCTTGAGAAGGCCAAGGCGGGGAACCGGATCAAAGCGGTGGCGGCGCAGTGATGTGACGCTAAGGCAGGCACCGATCAGGGCCGGTGTACCGGGAAAGCCGTGGTGTATTTCATCTGCTCCATGGCAAAGCTGGACGTGATGTTGGAGAGCCCATCGGTGCTGGTAATCAGTTTTTTGTAGAACCGGTCGTAGGCGGCGATATCCCCCACCACCACCCGCAGCATGTAATCCCAGTCCCCTGACATGCGATAGAACTCCATCACCTCCTCGAAGCCTTTCACCGTCTCGGCAAACTGCTCAAGCCAGGCGCTGTCGTGGCGCTGGGTCTTGAGCTGGACGAATACCGTCAGGCCCAGGCCCAGGCGTTCGGGGTCGAGCAGGGCGACGCGGCCGAGGATGTAGCCATCCTCTTCCAAGCGTTTGACCCGCTTCCAGCAGGGGGTGGTGGACAGGTTGACGGCTTCGGCCAGGTCCTTGAGCGAGAGCGAGGCGTCGCGCTGGAGCAGGGTGAGGATGTGCTGGTCGAAACTGTCCATGAGGATCCGCTGGCGGTCAGGAAAATATTCCCCAGATTACCCCAACGATAGAAAAAATTCCCGCAACCGCCGGCGTTGTGGCGGCAGGTGATTGTGCGATAGTTGCGCACTTACATCTGCCAATGGGCCCGACCATGTCCGACAAGCCGCGCAATTTCGCCACCCGTACCATCCACGCCGGTGAGCAGTTCAGTGTCGCCGACAACGCGATCTTCCCGCCTATCTACACCGCCAGCTCGTATATCAAGCGCAGCCTCGATGACAACCCCGAGTACGCCTACAGCCGCGTCGGCAACCCGACCCGGCATGCCTATGAAAGCTGTGTCGCGGCGCTTGAAGAGGGTGTTGGCGCGGTGGCCTGTGCCTCCGGTGTAAACGCCACCGCCACGGTGCTGGAGCTGCTCCCCAAGGACGCTCATGTGGTGGTGATGAACGGTGTCTACGGCGGTACCTTCCGCATTCTTGAAGACTACCGCGCACGCACGTCGGGCCTTACCACCACCTATGTCGACCTCAACGATGTCGCGGCCGTAGCGGCGGCGATCAAACCCGAAACCCAGTTGATCTGGATCGAGTCGCCGACCAACCCGTTGCTGCACCTGGTCGACATCAAGGCGGTCTGCGACCTGGCACGGGCGCGTGGCATCCTCACCTGCATCGACAACACCTTCTGCTCGCCGTGGAACCAGCGGCCGATCACCCTCGGTGTGGACCTGGTGATGCATTCGGCCAGCAAATACATTGGCGGCCACTCCGACCTGACCGGCGGCGTGGTGGTGGCTGCCAATGACGCCTTGCTGGGGCGCCTGCGCAAGATCAGCATGGCCGTGGGGGCAATCCAGGGCCCGTTCGACTGTTACCTGGCCCTGCGTGGCCTGAAGACCCTTGACGTGCGCATGGAGCGCCAGTGTGCCAATGCCCTGCAGGTGGCACGCTTTCTGGAAAGCCATCCGCAGATCGAGCAGGTGTATTACCCGGGCCTGGAGAGCCACCCGCAGCACGCGCTGTGCAAACGCCAGATGCGCGCTGGCGGGGCGGTGGTGGCAATGAAGGTCAAGAACGGTGACCGGGCGGCGCTCAATCGCCTGGTGGAGGCATTGCAGATCTTTGTTCTGGCCGATTCGCTGGGCGGCGTGGAGAGCATGATCAACCACTCCTGGAGCATGTCGCACAACTCACTGAGCCCCGAGCAGAAGGGGGTGATGGGGATCAGTGAAAGCCTGTTGCGGCTGTCGATCGGGATCGAGGATTACCGGGACCTGATCGAAGACCTGGACGGGGCTTTGAACGCATCGGCTGCTGTGTAACGGGTGTTGGGCCTGTCGCCGGCAAGCGGGCTTGCCGGCGACAGGCCGATTGATTCAGCAGAGAGCCATCAGGATTTCGGCGGATGAATGATTCGCTCGATCTTGTCCTTGATCAGCAGGCGCTCCTTGCGCAGGCGGTTGACGGTATCGTCGTTGGTCCCATTGCCTTCGGCGGCCACCACCTCCTTGTCTTTGGCGTTGTATTCCTTGTGCAGGGCATGCAGCGTCTGGTCCTTGTCTATCAGTGCCTGGAATGCATCGGCGGTAACGTGCAAGTCAGCGAGCAGATCATGCGGAACTGGCATTTCTTCACCTCTGTCAGGGTTGTCAGTAAGGTCCTGACCTTTGAGGATAGCCGCCTTTGCGCGGGTAGGGGACTGGGGTAGGCTGTCGCTTCCCCCAACGCCTGGAACCTGTGCCATGCCTCACCTGAACCTGGAATACAGCGACAACATGCGCGAGCTGAATGTCGAGGTACTGCTGTTGCGCCTGAATCACGCCCTGGTCGGCAGCGGCCAGTTTGCCGATGAGGCGGACATCAAAAGCCGCGCCCAGGCGTTCGCCCATTACCGGGTGGGCACAGCACCGGCCGAGCGGGCGTTTGCCCATGTGCGCCTGGCCATCCTCAGCGGGCGCCCGGCGGAGGTAAAGAAGCAATTGTCCGCCAGCTTGCTGGAGGTACTGCGTGAGGCCATACCTGAGCAGGCGGGCGCAGACCTGCAATTGTGCGTGGAAGTGCTGGATATCGACCGCGAGCCTTACGCCAAGCTTCGCTTGCCAGGCTGACCGCCGTCGGCGCAGATGTTCGTCAGGTTTCACCCGCAGTGCCCGCGCCGTATATACTGCGCGCCAATGTTTGTGGGAGAGCCTCGTGGCCATCGAAATACACTGGATCCGTGACGACCAGACCCTGGCCGAACTCTGCCAGAGGTGGCGCACATTGCCCTTTGTGGCGCTCGACACCGAATTCATGCGGGTCGACACCTTTTACCCGAAAGCCGGCCTGATCCAGATCGGTGACGGCGAGCGGGCTTATCTCATCGACCCGTTGCTGATCGGCGACTGGCAGCCGCTGGGCGAACTGCTAGAGGATGCCGGCGTGGTCAAGGTGCTGCATGCCTGCAGCGAAGACCTCGAAGTGCTGCTGCGCCTGACCGGCAAGCTGCCGCAGCCGCTGTTCGACACGCAGTTGGCCGCGGGCTACCTGAACCTGGGCTTCTCCATGGGCTATTCGCGCCTGGTCCAGGAAGTGCTGGGCCTTGAGCTGCCCAAGGGTGAAACCCGCTCGGACTGGCTGCAGCGCCCGCTGTCGGACACCCAGGTCAGCTACGCCGCCGAAGATGCCGTGCACCTGGCCGAACTGTTTGCGGCCTTGCGCCCCCGGCTGTCCGACGACAAGTACGCGTGGGTGCTGGAAGACGGTGCCGAACTGGTGGCGGCGTTGCGCCGTGAGGTCGAGCCCGAGACCCTGTACCGCGATGTCAAGCTGGCCTGGAAGCTGGGCCGCCAGCAACTGGCGGTGCTCCGCGAGCTGTGCGCCTGGCGCGAGCGTGAAGCACGCAGCCGCGATGTGCCGCGCAACCGTATCCTCAAGGAACACTCGCTGTGGCCAATGGCCAAGAACCAGCCGGACAACCTGTCGGCCCTGGCCAAGATCGATGAAATGCACCCACGCACCATCCGCCAGGATGGCGCCTTCCTGATCGAGCTGATCAAGCGCGCCGCCAGCCTGCCGCCTGAGCAATGGCCGGCCACGTTGCCCGAACCGCTGCCGATCGAAGCGGCCGGCATCCTCAAGCGCCTGCGCGCCATCGGCCAGGCCGAAGGCGAGCGCTTGGGCATTGCCCCGGAGCTGATGCTGCGCAAAAAAGCCCTGGAAGCCCTGCTCAAGAGCGGCTACCCCAATGGCCCTTATCAACTGCCCGATTCGCTGCGCGGCTGGCGCCGTGAGCGGATGGGCCAGGCCCTGCTGGACGACCTGGCGGGCGCCGGAGAAACCCGATGAAACGTATCTGCTCGATCTACAAGAGCCCCCGCAAGAACGAAATGTACCTCTACGTACTCAAGGCCGAGGGCCTTGAGCGCGTGCCCGAGGCGCTGCTGCCGTTCTTCGGCACGCCCGTGCATGCCTTCGACCTGGTGCTGAGCCCCGAGCGCAAGCTGGCCCGCGAGGACATCGTCAAGGTGCTGGACAACCTCGAAAACCAGGGTTACCACCTGCAGATGCCGCCGGCCGAGGACGAGTACATCGAGCATTTGCCGGAAGAACTTCTGCGCCGAAACGACCCGGTCTGACCCGGCCACTCTCCCTTCACACCCCAAGGTGGCCCGCATGCCGGGCCGCCTGCGTTGTCTGCCAAGGTTGTCACTTTGATGCGCGTTCTGATCGCTGAGCAGGATCATGCCAACTACGCCCGCCTGCTGGCTGAAGCGGCCCCGGACCTGGAAATCCTGACCAGCGGCGATTCCGCCGAACTGGCCTTGCAGGCACCCCAGTGCTCGGTCTGGCTGGGCCAGCCAGACCTGCTTGCCAGTCTGCTGCGCCAGGGCCACAAGCCGGCCTGGATGCAATCGACCTGGGCCGGCATCACGCCCTTGCTGGCCGATGGCTTGCCGCGTGATTACCGCCTGACCCGTGCGGTCGGCATCTTTGGCCAGGTGATGGCCGAGTACATGCTCACCTATATGCTGGGGCACGAGCGCGAAGTGCTGTCTCGGCTGGTGAGCCAGGTGGAGCGCCGTTGGGACGACCGCCCGGGGCGCACGCTTGAAGGGCGCAAGGTGTTGATCGTGGGTACCGGCGATATCGGCCAACGCGTGGCCGAATTTCTCTTGCCGTTTGGCGTGACCCTCTATGGCATCGCCAGCACGCCCCGCGAGCAGGCGCCGTTCGTCGAGGTCGCCGGGTTGGCTGATTTGCCACGGATGGTCGGGCAGGCCGATTACGTGCTCAACCTGTTGCCGGATACCCCGGCAACCCATGACCTTTATGATGCCGCGCTGTTCAAGTGCTTCCAGCGCAGTGCACTGTTCATCAATGCCGGGCGTGGGGTGGCGGTGGTCGATGCTGACCTGGTCGAGGCGCTGAAGCAGGGGGATCTGGCGGGCGCGGTGATCGATGTGTGCCGGCAGGAGCCGTTGCCGCAGCGTCACCCGTTCTGGACGGCGTGGGGGTTGTTGCTGACCGGGCACAGCTCGGCACCGACTTCGCCGGCGGCGATGGTACGGCTGTTTGTCGAGAACGTGCGGCAATACCAGGCAGGGCAAGGGTTGCGTGGCGAAGTGGATTTCGCGCGGGGCTATTGAGCTGCAGCCGGTCGCTACTGACAAGCGGTCTGGCATTGCCGAAGGCCAGGCTCTAGACTGGCGCCGCCATGGCGCCCAGCTACAAACACTCAAGCTGCAAGCCACCAGAAAAAAGCCATACGCGCCGCAATTGCCTGGAGCTTCCAGCATGAAGCCTGGCGCAGGCCCAATGCAGGAAACCCGTGTGATGATCGCTGAAAGCGCGCCGTTCTGGCGGCGCAAGACCCTCGAACAACTCGACCCGCAAGAGTGGGAATCGCTGTGTGACGGCTGTGGCCTGTGCTGCCTGCAAAAGCTCGAGGACGAGGACGACAACAGCGTCTATTACACCCGTATTGCCTGCAAGCTGCTGGACATTAACACCTGCCAGTGCAGCGACTACCCCAACCGTTTCGCCCAGGTGCCCGATTGCATCCAGCTCACCCCTGGCAAGGCGGACCAGTTCAAGTGGCTGCCGAGCACCTGCGGGTATCGTCTGGTCAGCGAGGGCAAGGACCTGCCGGCTTGGCACCACCTGGTCTGCGGCGACCGCAGCCAGGTGCATGAACAGCGCATTTCCCAGTCGGGGCGTATGCTCAGGGAGCAGGATGTGGACGAAGACGACTGGGAAGACCACCTGATTTTTCGCGCCAGCTGAGCGGCATCCTCCGTCGCCTCTGGGGAACAAGGAGTTTCTGTATGCGTTGCCAGCTGTTGCTCCTGCTGGGCCTTGTGGCCAGCTCGCCTGCCTGGGCGAAGAAAGTCGACCTCGACTACCAGGTGCGGCTGTTGTCTGCCAATGGCCAGGCCGAAGTGCGCCTGACCCTGGCAGACGGCAATGCCGTGCGTAGCCTCGATTTTGACCTGGGCAAGCAGGGCGCTTATAGCGGTTTCCAGGCTGACGGCCAGTGGCAGGTGCAGGGGGAGCGCGGCGTGTGGCACCCGGCGGCGGGCAAGACCAGCCTCAGCTACCGGGTCAAGCTGGACGAGAAAGTACGCAGCGGTGCCTATTCCTCGCGCATTACCCCTCACTGGGCGTTGTTCCTGGGTGACCAGCTGGTGCCACCGGCACGCCTTGACCAGCAAGACGGCACCGAACTGGTGGCGCGCTTGTCGGTCGACCTGCCTGAGGGCTGGAAAAGCATCGAAACCTCCTGGCCGCGCATCGGCAAGGACAAGTTCCGTATCGACAATGTATCGCGCCTGTTCGATCGCCCGACTGGCTGGATGCTGGCCGGCGACCTTGGCAGCCGACGTGCGCGTCTGGGCGAGACCGACGTGACGGTGGCGGCCCCGGTGGGGCAGGGCATGCGCCGCATGGACAATCTCACCCTGCTGACCTTCGTCTGGCCGCACCTGCAGGCGGTATTCCCACGCAACCCGGCAAAGCTGCTGTTGGTGGGGGCCCGTGATGGCATGTGGCGCGGAGCAATGGCAGCGCGGGGCTCGATATACCTGCACAGTGCCCGGCCCATGGTCAGCGAGAGCGGTAACAGCCCTGTGCTGCGTGAACTGGTGCAGCTGTTTGCGCAGGTTCATGTGAGTGCTGACAGCGACTGGCTTGGCCAGAGCCTCACCGATTATTACGCCAACGAGTTGCTGCGCCGGGCCGGGGGTGTGAGCGATGACCGCTACCAGGTGTGGCAGGCGCGTTTGCAGAAGCAGGGGGCCAAGGTCACCCAGTTGCGCGGCGAGCGGGCAAGCCCGGCCCAGGTTGCCCGTGGTGTTTTGCTGTTGCAGGCGCTGGACAAGGAGATCCGCATCCACACCCAGGCCAAGCGCTCACTGGATGATGTGACCCAGGCGCTGATGCGCTTGCCGAAGGTGAGCACCGAGGAGTTCGTGCAGATCAGTGAGAACGTGCTGGGGCGGCGATCCGAGGTCTTGCAGAGCAAGGCGTTGCGTTAGCTTGCAGGCTGGCCCTGCTGGCGACAGGGCCATTAAAAACAACTGATCAACTACCCGTGAGCGGGTCTTTCCCCGTTACCGTCACCCCGCGCGTCGCCGCCTCGGCACTGCGTTTGAGCGCCTCCAGCTCCGTCGCACTGCGTTCGATGTCCGAGCGCAAACGGTGGTATTCCTGGCGATGTTTCTGCCACCAGGCCTTGGTCGAGCAATGGCCGCTGATTCCGCGAGCCACCGCAAGGCCACCGACCGCCATCTGCAGCAGCCCGACCAGCCCGCCGTGGCGCATACCCTTGGTGAACATCAGCGCACCCCCGGCCAGTGAACCGACCCGTTCCAGGCCCTGTACGTTATGGTCCTGTGACGCCGTAGTGGAATGAATATCGAGCATGGCAAGCCCTCCATCTGAAGTGTAAGCAGCTGACCAGCTGCCCGCTGCACACGTTCAGTCGGGTTGCCAAGTGGTCGCAATTGCCAGTGTTGGGAGGGCGCTGCGCGTTGCCCGGCTACTTGAACTTGGGGCCCGAGCGGGTATTGAGCCCCTTGGCCAAACGGTCGTATAGCACCACATTCACCGTCGCGGCGAGGTTCATGCAGCCTTCGGTAGGGATGTAGATGGTTTCTTCACACCATGCGCGCACGCTGGCATCGAGACTGCCGTCTTCCGGCCCGAAGATATAGATGGCGCGATCAGGGTGGGTGTATTCAGGCAGGGGCCGTGCACCTTCCACCAACTCCACTGCAACGGGTGTGCAACCCAGCGGGATGATGCGCTGCAGGTCGTCGATGCCGATCAGCGGAATATCGTAGTGCACGCGCTTGGTGTCAGTGACGAAGTCGCGGGCGCGCTCGTAGCGCTTGCCGGTGTAGAACACCGAGTTGACGCCGTAGCAACCCGCTGCGCGCATCACCGAACCTACGTTCTCTGCAGATTTTGGGTTGAACAGGCCGATGCAGCTGTACCGTTTGTTTGCCACGTGCCGGGGCCCTTCGCAAAAAAAGCGCGATTATACGGGCTCGCCGGCGGCAGCGGGGGGCTGTGTCGACAGTCAGTCTTTCTTCAGCAAGCCAGCCAGCCCGGCGAACGGGTTGTGCGTGGCCTTGGCGATGCTCGGGGTGCTGGTGGAGCCTTCGCTGAAGTACTGCTGGTCGGTATAGCGCGAGTGCTCGTTGTCGTGGCAGTACAGGCACAGCAGCTCCCAGTTGGAGCCGTCCTGGGGGTTGTTGTCGTGGTTGTGGTCACGGTGATGCACGGTCAGCTCGCTCAGGCGCTTGCCGGCGAACTCACGGGCGCAACGGCCGCACACGTGCGGGTACATTCTCAAGGCTTTGTCGCGGTAGCCCATCTCTTTGTCGCGCTTGGCGTCGGCGAGGATGCGGTCGAGGCGGGCGGTGGCGGCGGACGTGGATGCCGAACTCATGGTGTTTCCTTTGTTCTGATCAGGCAGGTAACGGTTATGCCAACGAGTCTAGCGCGCTTGCAGGGCAAGCGGACAGGCGGAAACGTGTATTAAGGCGTAGCCTGTAGGAATGTTCAGACAGGAGGTTGCTGATGTTTCATGCGATCCTCGCCGCGCTGCTGTTAGCCGGCCTGCCCTTGGCGCATGCCGCCGGCACGCCGCCGCGTATCACTACACCGGTGCCCGGGGCACCTGGCACGGCAACGCCCACGCCGTACCCTCAGATTACCCCGAGCACTGTACCCAAGGCCTACGACAGCCAGCCCGGCGCGCCGCTGCTGCCGCCCATGCCGGTGCCCGGGCCGCCGAAGGATCAGCCATTGCCTGGTTTGCGTACGGAACCGCCCAAGCCGCCGGCGAATGATGACTAAAGCGCCAGGCGCTGCCCGTCCTGCATCCGCAGGCGTTTCGACAAGGCTACGGCCAGTGCGCGGATGATCCGCGCGGCGATGCGTGGGGCTTCGTTGAGCATCTTTTCCAGCGAATCCTTGCCCAAGGTCAGCAGTAGGCAGTCGCTGGCGGCCAGGCAGCTGGCCGAGCGGCGCTCGCCGTCGAGCACGGCCATTTCGCCGAAGGCGCGGCCACTGCGCAGCGTGGCGATTTCTACCTGGGCGCCGTGGGCGTCGGTCTTGCGCACTGAAACCACACCATGGTGCAGGATGCACATGAAGGTGCCGGCGTCGCCTTCGTTGAAGATGGTTTCGCCTTCGACCAGGGTGGCGAGGCTGAAGTAGCCTGCGGCGGTATGGAAGTCAGCGGGCTGCAAGGTATCGAACAGGTCGCAGTCCATGAGCATGTCGCGGATTTCGGCGCTGAGATGGGTCTGGTCGGGCATGTGTCGTTCTTCTTGGCGGGTGTTGTCCGAAAGTTTCTGGGCGGCCCCGATCGTCGGCTTGCCGGCAATCAGGGCCATTGGCCCTGCGACCCTATGACAACGAAAAGCGCGTTTTACACCACGCCCAGCTCATTGAAGACGAACGCATATTCAAGTGCCACGTCTCGCAACCCCTGGTAGCGCCCACTCATACCGCCGTGGCCGGCCCCCATTTCGGTCTTGAGCAGCAGCAGGTTGCTGTCGGTCTTGCGCGTACGCAGGCGCGCCACCCACTTGGCCGCCTCCCAGTACTGCACGCGGCTGTCGTTGTAGCCAGCGACCACCAGCATGGCCGGGTAGGCCTGGGCGCTGACGTTCTCGTAGGGGGCGTAGGCCTTGATCCGCTCATACACCTGCGGCTCTTGCGGGTTGCCCCATTCGTCGTACTCGGTGACGGTCAATGGCAGCTCGGGGTCGAGCATGGTGTTGAGCACATCGACGAACGGCACTTCGGCGATGGCGCAGCGGAACAGATCCGGGCGCAGGTTGAGCACTGCGCCCATCAGCAGGCCTCCGGCGCTGCCGCCACTGATGGCCAAGCGGTCGGAGGCTGTCACGCCTTGGGCAATCAGGTGTTCGGCGCAGGCGATGAAGTCGCTGAAGCTGTTGTGCTTGTGCTCCTGCTTGCCGGCGCGGTACCAGGCTTCACCCAGCTCGCCGCCACCGCGCACATGGGCGATGGCAAAGGCCACACCGCGTTGCAGCAGGCTCAGGCGGGCGTGCGAGAACCACGGGTCGAGGCTCTCGCCGTAGGCACCGTAACCGTACAGGTAGAGGGGGACCGTCTTGCCCTGGTCTTGTTTGCGGCGCACCAGGCTGATCGGCACCTGGGTGCCGTCGGCGGCGGTGGCCCACAGGCGTTCGCTGACGTAGTCGTCAGCATCGAACTCGCCCAGCACCGGGGTTTGCTTGAGCACTGTCTGCGCGCCCGTGGCCAGGTCCAGCTGACGCACCTGGGCCGGGCGGTTGAGTGCCTCGTAGCGCAGGCGGATGCGCGTGCTGGCGAACTCCAGGCTGTCCTGTACGTACAGGCTATAGGCCGCGTCAGGCAACTCGACGCGGTAGGCCGGCGTGCCTTGCGGGCGCACTTCGATGATCGGCAGGCCGCCTTCACGCAGGCTCAAGGTGAGGGCGCTGGCGTTGAGGCTAAGGCCTTCGAGCATGATGTCGTCGCGGTGCGGCACCAGCACCTGCCATTGCTCGCGGGTGGGCACCTGGTCTGCCGCTGCCTGGTACAGGGCGAAATTGATGCCGTCCTGGTTGCTGCGGATGAACCAGCGCCACTGGCCATCGAGCTGGCCGTGGTCGGGGAAATACTCGTGGCCCTCGGCGCGCGGTGCCAGGCAGGTAAATGCCGCCCGTGGCGTTTCAGCGTCCAGCACCCAGGCTTCGCTGGTGGTCTTGCTGTTGAGCAGCAGGACCAGCTGGCGCTCGGAGCTGGCGCGGTAGCAATGCAGGAAAAAACGCCCGTCCGGCTCTTCGAATACGGTCTGCGCGCCGGTTTCGCCCAACGTGTGACGGCGCAGCCGCCACGGGCGGTGGGTGTCGTCCAGTTCGGCAAAGAACAGCGTCTGGCTGTCATTGGCCCAGGTCAGGCTGCCGTCGCAGTCGTCGAAGGGCAGGGCGGTCAGGTTGCCGCTGGCCAGGTCCTTGACGTACAGGGTGTAGACCTCGTCGCCGCTGGTGTCGAGGCTGTAGGCCAGCAGGCGGTGATCGGGGCTGACGCTGAAGCCGCCAAGGGCCAGAAAGCCGCCGTTGGCCAAGGCGTTGGGGTCGAGCAGCAGCTGTTCCTGGCTTTCGTCCACCGTGTTGGCGTCATCCGCAGGCCGTGGGCAGCGATAGTGGCGCGGGTATTCATCGCCTGCCGTGGTGCGGGTGTAATAGAGGTACGGGCCCCAGGGGGAGGGCAGCGACAGGTCGGTTTCCAGGATACGGCCCTTGATCTCTTCGAACAGCTGTTCGCGCAGGGGCGCCTGGTCGGCCAGGCAGGCTTGCTGGTAGGCGTTTTCGGCCTGCAGGTACTCGAGCACCTCAGGGGTGTCGCGCTGTTGCAACCAGGCGTAAGGGTCGGTGGCCTGGTCTTGGCGGGCGATGGGGGGCTGGAGCGCGTTGGGCATCGGGGATCTCTTGGCTGGGGGGCGCCTGCGCCCGGAAAAGTGTTTATCATAGGCAACTCTTTGCCTGGCTTGCACGATCACCATGACCGAGAACGACTATACCCTCGCCTGGGGCCTTTACGCTGTTGCTGCCCTGGGTTGTCTCTGGGTGGGTTTCAAACTCACTGGCTGGATGTGGCGCTGGCTACGTGAGCCGCTGCGGGTGATCCTCGCGGTCCTGTTGTTGACGCCGACCGTCGTCGACCCGGGCAAGGATGCCATGGCCCCGGCCATCGCCATCACTGCCCTGGACGTTGCCTTCAAGGTGGGCAACAACGCCTGGCGCGCGGTATCGGACTTTGCCATGTACGGCCTTATCGCCTTTGGCCTGTACCTGGCCTTCGTGCTGCTGCGCTGGCCGCTGGAAAAGCGTGCCCGCGAGCGTCGCGAGCAGCAGGAGGCCGCCGCCAAACGCCTGGCTGCCGAGGATGATCAAGTGGGTGTCGGGGCGCCGCTGGCCGCCGAACGCGGTGACCGTTACCGCAATGACCCACCGCCTGCCGCACCTTCTGGTGGCCGGGTCGAGCCACGTCTGTAAGCGGAGGCATCACCATGTGCGAACTGCTGGGCATGAGCGCCAACGTCCCCACCGACATCGTCTTCAGCTTCACCGGCCTGATGCAGCGCGGCGGCCGTACCGGCCCGCACCGTGACGGCTGGGGTATCGGTTTCTACGAAGGCCGCGGCCTGCGGCTGTTCCAGGACCCGGCAGCGAGCAGCGAGTCGGAAGTCGCCAACCTGGTGCAGCGTTATCCGATCAAGAGCGAAGTGGTCATTGGCCACATTCGCCAGGCCAATGTCGGCCAGGTGTGCCTGTCCAATACGCACCCGTTCGTGCGCGAGATGTGGGGCCGTAACTGGTGCTTCGCCCACAACGGCCAGCTGGGTGCGTTCAAGGGCGAGGCGACCTTTTACCGGCCGGTGGGGGACACCGACAGCGAAGCCGCTTTCTGCGACTTGCTCAACCGCATCCGCGCGGCTTTCCCTGAGCCGGTCGCAGTGGAACAGCTGCTGCCGGTGCTGGTCGAAGCCTGTGCCGAGTATCGCGGCAAGGGCGTGTTCAACTGCCTGCTCAGCAATGGTGACTGGCTGTTCTGCTTCTGTTCGACCAAGCTGGTACACATTACCCGTCGCGCCCCCTTTGGCGCGGCGCGTTTGAAGGATGTCGACCTGATCGTCGACTTTCACACCCAAACCACCCCCAATGACGTGGTCACGGTGATTGCCACCGAGGCCTTGACCGAGAACGAGACCTGGCGGCGCTACGAACCCGGCCAATGGGGCCTGTGGCGGCACGGAGAGTGCGTTTCGCAAGGCCAGAGCTAAGGACGCTGCATGTTCAGAAGTTACCTGCGGTTGCTGCTGTTCACCTTCGGCCTGCTGGCCGGTATCCAGGTGCCTGGGCTGGTCAAGGACTACAGCCAGCGGGTCGAGGCGCACCTGTTCGAATCGCGCCAGGCACTCGATGGCTTCAAACAGACCGCCGAACGCTTCTTCAAGGGCGATTTGCAGGCGCTGGTGCGGCATTACCGCAGCAGTGACGATGTGGTGTTCAACAGCGATGCCAACAGCATAGAAAGCCTGCTGATCCGCAACCAGCTGCTCGAGAACGAGTGGCAGGCGCTGCAAGGCTCGTGGGTCAGCCGCACCTGGCATGTGCTGGTGCAGCCCGACCCGCAAATGCGTGAAGAGACGCTCAAGGGGTACAGCTATCAGATTCTGCTGGTGCCGGAGGCGATTGGCTGGGGCGTCGGTGCGGGGTTTGTGCTGGCGTTTGTCGTCGAAAGCCTGTTGCTGGGAATTGCCTGGGTCATTCTCGGTGGGCGGCGCAAGGCGGTGAAAGAGAGCTGGCGTTGATCCCTGCTGGGTCAGGCCCGGCTCTACCGCCGGCAAGCCGGCTGCCACAAATAAATCACTGTCCGTGAGAGCTGTGAGAGCCGGTACAGATACTAGCGTTTGTCAAACCAACACAATCCGCTGCCCTCCCACATCCCGCGCATAGCGCTCCAGCACCTGCCGGCACACCCCGACTACCTCATCCACTAGCGCCACCCCGGTCTGCCAGGCCACCACCAGTTCCAGGCTCGGCGGCGGCTGCAAGCCTTCGAGCAGCACCAGTTCGCCCCGGCTCAGTTCGGCGTCCACCAGCGCGGGCGGCAGCGCACCAATGCCGAAGCCGTCGCGCAACAGCCGTGTGATCGCCGCCACCGAGTTCACGCAGTTGAGCCGTGGGGTTTCGGCCCCTGCGGCCTGCAACAGGCTGAGCACTTCCTGGTGCGGTCGTGAGTTCTTCGAGAACGTGACGATCCGCTCACGCCCAAGCTCGGCCAGCGAGGCGTAGTCGCGGTGTTGGGCTGAGCCGGCCGCCACCACCCAGCCCATCGGGTAGCGCGCCAGGTCCAGGCTGCGGATCGACTGTTCGCGCAGCAGGTCGGTTTGCAGGATCACGTCGAGAAAGCCTTTTTGCAGCTGTTCGCGCAAGTTCAGTGCAGTATCGGCCACCAGCTCGATTTCCACCTGCGGGTAGCGTTCGCTCAACTCGGCCACCAGCGCGCTCATCCAGGTGTGGATCACGGTGTCCATCACGCCAAGCCGGATGCGCCCGACCTTGGCCCGGTCGCTGTCCAGCGACTGTTTCATGGCCTTGGCGGTGTCGAGCATGCGCTCGGCATACTCCAGCACCTTGCTGCCCTCCGGGGTCAGGCTGACGCCGCGTGAATCGCGCAGCAGCAGCTTGACGCCCAGGTCGGCTTCCAGTGCCGCGATGCGGCTGGAGACCGACGCCTGGGTGGTGAAAAGTTTCTCGGCGGTGAGGCGGAAGCTCTTGAGCCGGGCGACCCAGACGAAAGTTTCGAGGAAGCGTAGGTTCATGATCAGTTTTTCTTGTTCCAGACCGGCGGTTTTTCTCGTTGGACTCGGGCGCTGCGGGCTCTGAACATGACGCACAGGCCGCGACGCCAGACGTCGCCCATAAAACAATACCAACAAGCCGAGGCAAGCATGAACCCAAGCGGCGTGCAGCAACAGGTGCAATCCCCACCTTCGACCGGGCCGTTCGCCTGGTACCGCGACATCGACTCCCAGCAACGGCGCACGTTCTGGAGCTGCAAGATCGGCTATGGCCTGGATGGCATGGACACCCAAATGCTCAGCTTCGTCATCCCTACGCTGATCATGCTGTGGGGCATCACCACGACCGAAGCCGGGCTGATCCACACCAGCACCCTGATTGCCTCGGCTATCGGCGGCTGGGTCGCCGGCATCCTCTCCGACCGCATCGGCCGCGTGCGCACCTTGCAACTGACGGTGCTGTGGTTCGCCTTTTTCACCTTCCTCTGCGGCTTCGCCCAGAACTACGAACAGTTGCTGATCGCCCGGACTCTTATGGGCTTTGGCTTTGGCGGCGAATGGACCGCCGGCGCGGTGCTGATCGGTGAGGTGATCCGCGCTCAGGATCGTGGCAAGGCGGTGGGCATGGTGCAGTCCGGCTGGGCCATCGGCTGGGGCCTGACGGCGATCCTCTATGCGCTGCTGTTCTCCTGGCTACCGGCGGAGCAGGCGTGGCGCGCGCTGTTCCTGCTGGGGCTGGTGCCGGCCATTTTCGTGATTTTCGTCCGGCGCCTGGTCAAAGACCCTGAGGTGTATCGCCAGGCCAAGGCGGTGCAGAGCGCCGAGGCGCCCTCGCAGTTCTACGAGATCTTCGCCCCCGGCATGCTCTGGACCACAATACGTGCGTCGCTGCTGACCACCGGTGCGCTGGGGGGGTACTACGCCATCACCTCGTGGCTGCCGACCTTCCTCAAGAACGAGCGCGGCTTGAGCGTGCTGGGTACCGGTGGCTACCTGGCGATGGTGATCGTCGGCTCCTACATCGGCTATGTGGTCAGCGCTTACCTGTCTGACATTCTGGGGCGCAAGAAGAACTTCATCCTGTTCGCCGTGGGCTCGTTCATCATCGTGCTGCTGTACACCCAGATGCCGGTCAGCGATGGCGTGATGCTGTGGCTGGGTTTCCCGCTGGGCTTTTTTGCCTCGGGCATCTTCAGCGGCATGGGGGCCTTCCTCACCGAGCTGTTCCCCACCCGCATCCGTGGCTCGGGGCAGGGCTTCTGCTACAACATCGGCAAGGTCATCGCCGCGATGTTCCCCTTGCTGATCGGCCTGCTTGGCCAGAAGGTGCCGCTGGGGCTGGGCATTGGCGGGTTCGCTGCGGTGTCGTACGGTGTGGTGATTCTGGCGGCCTTGAGCCTGCCGGAAACCCGCGGCAAACACCTCCAGGCGCGTTAAGGTAGGCACATGAACATCGACACGGGAGCACGCCAGGTGAAACGCCTGCGACTCAATTGCGACATGGGTGAAAGCTTCGGCAGCTGGCGCATGGGCCTGGACGCCGAGGTAATGCCCTACATCGACTGCGCCAACATCGCCTGCGGCTACCATGCCGGCGACCCCGGCACCATGCGCCGTACCGTGGCCCTGGCCCTGCAGCATGGCGTGACCATCGGCGCCCACCCGGCCTACCCGGACCTGGTCGGCTTCGGTCGCCGCTCCATGGCCTGCAGTGCCGAGGAAATTCGCGATCTGCTGCACTACCAGATCGGCGCTCTTGACGGTATCTGCAAGGTCCAGGGTGGCCGAGTGGCCTACATCAAGCCCCACGGCGCGCTGTACAACGACATGATGGCCGACCCGCTCAAGCTGCGAGCCGTGCTCGAAGCCGTGGCGGCGTATGACGCTGGCTTGCCCTTGATGCTCATGGCCACTGCCGACGACAGCGCAGCACAAACCTTGGGTGACGAGGTTGGCGTGCCGCTGTGGTTCGAAGCGTTCGCCGACCGCGCCTATACCGCCAGCGGCCATTTGCTGTCGCGGCGCCTGCCGGGTGCGGTTCATCACGATTCGGCCCTGGTGGTCGAGCAGGCCTTGCGCCTGGCCCGTGGTGAAACGCTGTTGGCCGACGATGGCAGCGCCTTGCGCCTGCACGCCAGTACCCTGTGCGTGCACGGCGACAATGACAGCTCGGTGGCGGCGGTGCGGCAGATCCGCCAGGCCCTCGATGCGCTGGGGCCGGCATGAAGCTACGTATCGAAGTGGTTGCGATCGACAGCCTGATGGTGCGCCTGTTCGACCGGATCGACGAGGCCAACATGCCGTGGCTGCTCGCCGCGAGCCACCGCTTGAGTGCCGCCTTCGGTGAGCACCTGGTGGACCTGGTGCCGTCCTACACCACGCTGATGGTGCAGTTCGATATGCCGCCAGGGCAGGCGAGGGCGTTGATCGACCAGGCGCTGGAGGGGCTGCAGCCAGACGCGGGCGCCAGCGGTCGCCGGCAAGAGATTGCCGTGTGGTACGACGCCAGTGTCGGCCCTGAGCTGCCGCTGCTGGCCGCACGCAGCGGCTTGAGCGAGCAAGAGGTGATCCGCCTGCACAGTGAGCGTGAGTACCCGGTGTTCGCCCTTGGCTTCGCTCCGGGGTTCGGTTTCATGGGGCTGGTGGACGAACGCCTGGCATCCCCGCGGCTGAGCACTCCGCGCAAGCGCGTGGCGGCCGGCAGTGTCGGCATTGCCGAGCGCCAGACTGCGGCCTATCCCGCCGTGTCGCCTGGCGGCTGGAACCTCATAGGGCGCACTCCGGTTCGCCTGTTCGACCACGAGCGTGAAGGCTACAGCCTGCTGCAGCCGGGCGATCGGGTGCGCTTCGTGGCGGTGTCCCATGCCGAGTTCCTGGCATTGGGTGGTGACGACAGCCCGTTGGAGGCACAGGCATGACGCAATTGAAAATCGAAGCCAGCACCGCCTTGTGCCAGTTGCAGGATGCCGGGCGCTTTGGTGTGCGGCACCTGGGGGTGACCCAGGGCGGTGCGCTGGATTGGGTGGCGATGAATTGGGCCAACTGGCTGCTGGGCAACCCGTTGGGTGCGCCGGTGGTCGAGGTGGCGCTGGGCGGCTTCACGGTAGTGGCCGAGCAGGATTGCGTACTCGCCCTGGCCGGTGCCGACCTGGATGCTCGTGTCGATGACCAGCCGCTGGCACCCTGGCGCAGCTTTGCCTTGGCCAAGGGCCAGCGGCTGACCTTGAAGCAACCGAAGCAGGGCGTGCGTGCTTATCTTGCGGCGCCGGGCGGGTTTGAAGGTGAAGCCGTGCTGGGTAGCTGCGCCACTGTTGTGCGTGAAGCACTGGGTGGCACCGATGGGCGAGGGGCCGCGCTAGGCAAAGGGCAATTGTTGGCGTTTGCCGGCACGCAGCCGGCCCAGCGCGAAGTGCCAGAGGTGCTGCGCCCCCATTATCGGCAAAAGCCCGTGCTCAATCTGGTCATGGGCGCGCAGATCGGTGATTTCAGCGGTATGAGCCTGTTCGAGGCGTTCAACCGTGACTGGACGCTGGACAGCCGTGGCGACCGCATGGGCATTCGTTTGCTCGGGCCGCAGCTTGTTTATCAGGGCGCGCCGATGATTTCGGAGGGTATTGCGTTAGGGGCGGTGCAGGTGCCCCCGGACGGGCAGCCGATCGTGCTGCTCAATGACCGGCAGACCATCGGTGGCTATCCGCGGCTGGGGGCGTTGACGCCGTTGGCGTTGGCGCAGTTGGCCCAGTGCATGCCGGGGGCGGCGGTGCGGTTCAGGGCGGTGGTGCAGGAAGAGGCCTGGCGGGAGCAGCAGGCTTGCCTGAACGGTTGGCGGTGACGCTACCGGCGCTACCGCCGGCAAGCCGGCTCCCGCGGGTACCCCACAAGGCTCAAATGCTTAGTTGTAACTGTGGGGCTTGCCGGCGATAGGGTCGGTACAGGCCAAACTACTTGGACAGATACCGCATGCCATCCTCCAACCCTTGCAAGGTCAGCGGATACATCTTGTCCTCGATCAGGTCACGCACCAGGTGTGTCGATGCCGTGTAATCCCAGGCCTGTTTCGGATACGGGTTGATCCAGATGATCTTCTTGAATTTCTCCATGAAGCGCTGCATCCACACATACCCGGCCTCTTCGTTCCAGTGCTCCACACTGCCACCGGGCTGGGTGATCTCGTAGGGCGCCATGGCCGCGTCGCCGACGAACACCACCTTGTAGTCATCGCCGTATTTGTGCAGCAGATCGAAGGTGGAGAAGCGCTCCGAAGTACGCCGCAGGTTGTTCTTCCACACTGATTCATAAACGAAGTTGTGGAAGTAGTAGTACTCCAGGTGCTTGAACTCGGTCTTGCAGGCCGAGAACAGCTCTTCGCAGACTTTGACGTGGGCATCCATCGAGCCGCCGATGTCGAACAGCAACAGCAGCTTGACCGTGTTGCGCCGTTCGGGGCGCATCTGGATGTTCAGCAGCCCGGCGTCACGTGCGGTATGGTCGATGGTGCCGTCGATGTCCAGCTCCTCGGCGGCGCCTTCGCGGGCGAACTTGCGCAGCCGGCGCAGGGCCAGCTTGATGTTGCGCGTGCCCAGTTCGACCTGGTCGTCGAGGTTCTTGTACTCGCGCTGGTCCCAGACCTTCACCGCCTTGCCCTGACGTTTGCCGGCGTCGCCCACGCGGATGCCTTCAGGGTTGAAACCGCCAGAGCCGAACGGGCTGGTGCCGCCGGTGCCGATCCACTTGTTGCCACCGGCGTGGCGTTCCTTCTGCTCTTCCAGGCGTTTCTTGAACTCCTCGATCAGTTTGTCCAGGCCGCCCAGTGACTGGATCTGTGCACGTTCCTCATCCGTCAGCGAGCGCTCGAACTCCTTGCGCAGCCAGTCTTCAGGGATCAGTGCTTCGAGGTGCCGGTCGAGGTTTTCCAGGCCTTTGAAGTAGGCCGAGAAAGCCCGGTCGAACTTATCGAAATGGCGCTCGTCCTTCACCAGGATGGCCCGTGCCAGGTAGTAGAACTCGTCCATGTCGGCGAACACCACGCGCTGTTGCAAGGCGTTGAGCAGGTCGAGCAGTTCGCGAACCGATACCGGCACCTTGGCCGCACGCATTTCGTTGAACAGGTTGAGCAGCATGGCCGGCTCCTGTCAGCGGTTGCCGCGCCGGCTCATGAAGGCCAGGCGTTCGAGCAGTTGAACGTCCTGCTCATTCTTCACCAGGGCGCCGGCCAGCGGCGGAATCGCCTTGGTCGGGTCGCGTTCGCGCAATACCGCTTCGCCGATGTTGTCGGCCATCAAAAGCTTGAGCCAGTCGACCAGCTCGCTGGTGGAGGGCTTTTTCTTCAGGCCCGGCACCTTGCGCACGTCGAAGAACACGTCAAGCGCTTCGCTGACCAGCGATTGCTTGATGTTGGGGTAGTGCACATCGACGATCTGCTGCAGGGTGTCGCGGTCCGGGAAGGCGATGTAGTGGAAGAAGCAGCGGCGCAGGAACGCGTCGGGCAGTTCTTTTTCATTGTTCGAGGTGATGATGATGATCGGGCGTTGCTTGGCCTTGATGGTCTCGTCGATTTCGTAGACGTAGAACTCCATCTTGTCGAGTTCCTGCAACAGGTCGTTGGGGAACTCGATGTCAGCCTTGTCGATTTCGTCGATCAGCAGGATCACCCGCTCCTCGGCCTCGAAGGCTTCCCAGAGCTTGCCCTTTTTCAGGTAGTTGCGCACATCGTGGACTTTTTCAGTGCCCAGCTGGGAGTCGCGCAGGCGGCTGACCGCATCGTACTCGTAGAGGCCCTGATGGGCCTTGGTGGTGGATTTGATGTGCCAGGTGATCAGGCGGGCGCCGAAGGAGGCGGCCAGCTGTTCGGCAAGCATGGTCTTGCCGGTGCCTGGCTCGCCCTTGACCAGCAGTGGGCGTTCGAGGGTGATGGCCGCGTTGACCGCCAGTTTCAGGTCGTCTGTGGCGACGTAGTCGCGGGTGCCTTCGAACTTCATCGGGAGTGTCCTCTGCGGGGGCCAGTACAGGTACGGCATGTCTTCATTGGTTGTCAGCGACTATACCCCGGCCCCAGGCGGCTGCAAACGCAGACCGGGTATTCAGTCCCTGAATGGCTCGTCACGCCTGTTCAGTCGGAATCGGGCGCAGGTTGCTCATAGCGTGCATTGAACGCCTGGACAAACCCGTTGCGCAAAATCTGCAAAAACGCCTCGAAGGCGCTGATGTTCTGTTGGTGCACGCTGCCGCTGAGTTCCACACGGGTGGCGAACTGGTTTTTCGGCTGGTTCTTCAGCACCGTTTCGCTGGCCCCGACCAGCGCTTCCCACACCGAGCGGAAAAAGCCCTTGTTCTTGTCCTCGATGTCCTGCTGCCAGTTGAACACGTCCACGTCGCGCAGCAACGGCTTGATGTAGCCATTGAGCCGGCCGTTTTCCGCCTGGGCCTCGATCACCACATCGCCGTGCCCGGCATTGAAATCGAACTTGCCATAGGCACTGGCGAAGTCGTTCAGCCTGCGCAGCTCCATGCCGGTTGCGCGCAGCCGGAACTCGAAATCATCGAAGTCGCTGAACGGGTCGAAGGTCGCGCGGCTCTGCACCCTGGCATCGCCCAACAGCAGGGCTTTAGCCTCGAAGCTGGCGTCGCGCCGGCCTTTGTCGTCCCGTACGTTGGTCAGGTTGCGAATATTGGCGTCGAGCCGGGTGGCCTTGAGGTCGACCGGCGGCTTGGAGTTGAAGTTGTGGAAGGTCAGCGTGCCGTCATCGATGCGCACATCGTTGAGGGTGATCGGCAGCAGTTTTTCCAGTTGCTGGCGCCAGTCTGTGCCCTGACCGGTCTGCGAGGCCTGTTTGTTGCCGCCGTCGACGAAGTTGAGCACCGGGCGCACAAAGGTGACTTCAGCCACCACGGCATGGTCGTACCACAGCGCGTGCCAGCTCACCGACAGGTCGATCAGTGGCGCATCGAGCAGCGGCACCGGGACTTTGCCGCTGGTCTTGACGATCTTCAGCCCGTTGATCTGGTAGGCCCCGCGCCACCAGGCCAGCTCCACGTCCGTGACCTGGCCACGGTACTCACCCATGTCCGCCAGCTTGTCGTTGAGGTAGTCGCGCACCAGGTAAGGCAGCGCCAGGTGCAGGGCCACCAACAGCACGACCAGGCTGGCCAGGCCGACCAGTGGCCAGCGATAACGGGCTTTCATCGCAGTGATCTCCAAGGCGGGTTGTGCGGTTGACCGCAGGCCGCCCGGGCGAGTTCGAACGGGCTTTACGGGCCAACGGGGCAGGCTTACCCTTTAAGCCTTCCCCGCCACTTCATGCCAAGGACCCTGCCATGAGCCGTATCTACGCAGACAACGCCCATTCCATCGGCAATACGCCGCTGGTGCAGATCAACCGCATCGCCCCGCGCGGTGTGACCATCCTGGCCAAGATCGAAGGGCGCAACCCTGGGTACTCGGTCAAGTGCCGTATCGGCGCGAGCATGGTCTGGGACGCCGAGGGCAGCGGCAAGCTCAAGCCCGGCATGACCATCGTCGAGCCCACCTCGGGCAACACCGGCATTGGCCTGGCCTTCGTCGCCGCCGCCCGTGGCTACAAACTGGTCCTGACCATGCCGGCCTCGATGAGCCTGGAGCGTCGCAAGGTGCTGAAGGCCCTGGGCGCCGAGCTGGTGTTGACCGAGCCGGCCAAGGGCATGAAAGGCGCGATCGAGAAGGCCAACGAGATCGTTGCCTCGGACCCGGCGCAGTACTTCCTGCCAGGCCAGTTCGACAATCCGGCCAACCCGGCCATTCATGAAAAGACCACCGGCCCGGAGATCTGGAACGACACCGACGGTGCGGTCGACGTGCTGGTGGCCGGTGTCGGCACCGGTGGCACCATTACCGGCGTGTCGCGCTATATCAAGCACACCCAGGGCAAGTCGATCCTCTCGGTGGCGGTCGAGCCTGTGGCCTCGCCGCTGATCAGCCAGACCCTGGCCGGTGAGGAGCTCAAGCCCAGCCCGCACAAGATCCAGGGCATCGGCGCCGGCTTTGTGCCGAAGAACCTTGACCTGTCGATCGTCGACCAGGTCGAGACCGTGACCGATGACGAGGCCAAGGCGATGGCCATCCGCCTGATGCAGGAGGAGGGCATCCTTTGCGGCATTTCCTGCGGCGCGGCGATGGCTGCTGCGGTGCGGCTGGCGGAAAAGCCAGAGATGCAGGGTAAGACCATCGTCGTAATCCTGCCCGACTCCGGCGAGCGCTACCTGTCGAGCATGCTGTTCGCCGACATGTTCAGCGAGCAGGAGAACCAGCAGTAAGCGGCAAGCTGCCCCTGCGCTCGGGTTTATTGCAAAATCTTCATGAGTGAGTTCCCGCCCGGGTTGTTTTTACCTGGGCGTGATGGGTTTATGATGGCAGGATGATTTTTGATGGGGGCAGGCAGCGCTGGCCTGCTCCCTTTCCAAGGAGTGTTGCATGACCTTTTCCTTCGTCGCCAAGGCAGGTGTCCTGCTGGTTTTTTTTGGCAGCGTGCTGTTCGTCCACCTGCGCGGCAAGGCGCGATTGCCAGTCCTGCGCCAGTTCGTCAACCATTCTGCGCTGTTCGCACCCTATAACAGCCTGATGTACTTTTTCTCCGGGGTGCCGTCCAAGCCGTACCTGGACCGCCAGCGTTTCCCTGAGCTGGACGTGCTCAAGGACAACTGGCAGCAGATCCGTGAGGAGGCCATGCGCCTGTTCGATGAGGGCTACATCCGCGCCGCCGAAAAAGACAATGACGCAGGCTTCGGGTCGTTCTTCAAGAAGGGCTGGAAGCGTTTCTACCTGAAGTGGTACGACAAACCGCTGCCGTCGGCCGAGGCGCTGTGCCCGAAGACCGTCGAGCTGGTCAGCGCCATCCCCAACGTCAAGGGCGCGATGTTTGCCCTGCTGCCCGGCGGCAGCCACCTCAACCCGCACCGCGACCCCTTCGCCGGCTCGCTGCGCTATCACTTGGGCTTGTCCACGCCGAACTCCGACCATTGCCGCATCTACGTCGACGGCCAGGCCTACGCCTGGCGTGATGGCGAGGACGTGATGTTCGACGAGACCTACGTGCACTGGGTCAAGAACGAAACCGACGTCACCCGTGTGATCCTGTTCTGCGACATCGAACGCCCGCTCAGCAACCCGCTGATGGCCCGCATCAACCGCAAGGTCAGCGCCTTCCTGGGCCGCGCCACTGCACCGCAGAACACCGATGACGAGCGGGTGGGCGGGATCAACCAGGCGTATGCCTGGAGCAAGCGCTTCAGCAACAGGATCAGCACCCGCGTGAAGCAGTTCAAGCGTGCCAACCCCAAGGCCTACCGCATCCTGCGGCCGGTGCTGGCGGTGGCTGTGGCGTACCTGCTGTATCGCTGGTTGTTCTGAAGTTTCGGTGCCTGCAGGGCCCTATCGCCGGCGACAGGGCCCAACAGGCATCACAGAAGCCAGCTATTGTCCTGGCCCTGATTCACCGCTATATTCCAGCGCATTCACCTCCCCGAAGACCTGCTCATGCCTGCCATCCTGTCCACCGCAAGCTTTGCCATCGCGCCAGTCGCGGGCGGGGCCGTGCGTGGCAGCCAGCAGCCGGCCATGATCAGTCATTACCCACCACCTGTCAGTGGCGTTGTAGGCGGCGTAGCTCCGCCTCGCTGCGTGGTTGTGCCGGGCTGACCGGCCTTTGGCCGCATCCCGTCACACGCGCAACCTACTGAACACGGTCGGCGGCTTCCCTAACTGAAGTTCACGCCCACCGTTCGGCTTATCTGCCCGAATACAGGTGCATGCATGTCTGTCTTTTCCAAAGCATCCGTGGCCTCGGCGGCCACTACCAGCCTGTTCGTCCTGCTGTGGAGCAGTGGCGCCATCGTATCCAAACTTGGCCTGGCCCATGCCAGCCCGTTTGCTTTCCTGCTGCTGCGCTCAGCGCTGGCACTCGCCGGGTTGCTGCTGATCGGCCCGTTGCTGGGCCTGCGCTGGCCGCGCACACGTGGGGCGATGTTGCGAGCCCTTGGCACCGGCTGCGTGTTGCTCGGTGCCTACCAGATCTTCTACCTGCTGGCGCTCAATACCCACGTGACCCCCGGCGTGATGGCCACAGTGATGGGAGTACAACCGATCCTCACTGTGGTGCTGATGGAGCGCCAGCGCTCCTGGCGTCGGCTGTTCGGTCTGGGCCTGGGGCTCGGCGGGCTGGTGATGGTGGTCTATCAGGGTATCAACCTCGGCGGAGTGTCGCTGGCCGGGATGCTGTTTGCCTTGCTGGCGCTGGGCAGCATGACCTTTGGCTCGATCCTGCAAAAACGCATCACCGACAACCCCATGGGCACGCTGGGCCTGCAGTATCTGGCGGGGTTTGCCATGTGCGCTGTGTTCGCGCCGCTGCAGCCACTGCACGTTGCATGGGGCAGCAGTTTCATTGGTGCGCTGCTGTGGATGGGGCTGGTGGTTTCGCTGCTGGCGACCATGCTGCTGTACCGCCTGATCGCCAAAGGTAATCTGGTCAACGTCACCAGCCTGTTCTACCTGGTGCCAGCGGTGACTGCGGTGATTGACTTCCTGATCTTCGGTAATCGCCTGGCACCGCTCAGCCTGCTGGGAATGGGGCTGATTGTGGTCGGTTTGCTGTTCGTGTTCAGCAAGCCTGCCAGTCGCATGGCCCAAGCATAGGCCGTCAGCGAAACTCTTCGGGGATGGCGTGGCGCAGCACGCCTTCCTCGAAGTCCAGGGTGCCGGCTTCGCGCTGCGTCAGCAGGTAGTAGAGCAGGGTGTCGAGTGAGCGCGAAGGCGGGACTTCGACGGCCAGCATCCTGACCGCTTTTTCGACTTCGCTGGGGCAGCCGAAATCTTCGAGTGCCGCACGAACCTGTTCCAGATCACCGCCTGCCTTCACAAGAACGCGAAATACCGAAGCGCCGCCACTGTGCAGCAAGCCTTCGAACCAGGATTGCTCGCCCTCTTCGCTGATGCTGATGGTGTCGCCAGGTGCGATGCCGTAGGCATAGAAGGGGATGCTGTCGACCTGGTAGCCAGCCGCGGTGCGTTTTGCCCAGAGGCCTTCGACCGATGCGGGTGGGTAGCCTTGGGCATCCTGCTCCAGGCGCCAGAGCACGATCTTGTAGGCTGGGGTTTGCTCGGGGGGCATGGGGCGTTACGTGTCGTGAGGGCTGCTTATCGTAATGCCCTTTGGCGTTGTTGTCTGTACTGGCCCTATCGCCGGCAAGCCGGCTCCCATCGGTAGTGCGCTGCGCAGCTCCTGTAGGAGCCGGCTTGCCGGCGATAGGGCCGGTGCAGGCCACCCAGGCTGCTAGAAGTAATACCCAATGTTTATATTGGTCCGGTAATACCAGTCATTGCTGCCCACCGAGCTGGTGCTGGTCCAGCCTGTGCCATTTTCCGCCCCCCCAAACGGGTTGGCATTGCGCGCCCAGGTCAGGTCGACCCAGGCCATGATCGGCATGGCCAGGAACTGCGCGCCAACGGTGAACATCTGCGAATCGTCCCAGTCCTGTTCATCTTTCATCATCCGGCTGTAGTCGGTATAGAGCTTGATCTTTTTCAGTTGCCCAAGCTTCGGGGTCAGCACGTCATAGCCGACGTTGACCGCTGCGATGGTGGCCTTGGAGGCGATCAGGTATGCAGGGGTCAGGCCGTTGCCGCCCATCAGCACTGCGTCGTTGCTGACGCCCGCCGGGTTCTTCGGATCGTACTCATAGCGGATCGCCTGGCCCGTCACCGTCCAGGGGCCACTGTTGAGCAGCGCGTGGACTCCGCCTGCCCAGTAATCGCCGTCGTCATGGGTGGTGGCGTTGTACAGCTCGGCAGCCGCCAGCGAGGCACCCAGCTCGGTCTTCCAGCCATCGCCGCTGAAGGTACGGGCGACACGGGCGTTGACCTGGTTGTGTTTCTCGTTGTCTTGGCGCGATTGGGTAAACGGCACGGCGTTGTCGTCGAGGTCGGCATAACGCCCGACTTCCGGTGAGTAGCGCAGGCTTGAAGGCAGCATGCGCGGGAAGTAACCCAATTGCAGGTCCCACTGCGCATCCTTGTAGCTGTATTTGAGGCCTTTGCCTGCGCTGACGCCGTAGCCCATGAAGAACGGTATGTGATAGCTCCAGCCAAACTGTGGATACGGCTCCAGGCCGAACGGTTTGAACGGCGCCCCGGCTTGCAGGTTGGCTTGGGGGCTGAAGCGGTAGCCAATGTAGCCACGGTCGATCGAGCGCTTGCCGTCGTCCTGGAACCAGTAGCCGACATCGCTGAACAGCTGGCGATGGCTGGCCTGCACATCGAGGCGGAAGGTATCGAAGAGGAAGCGGCCGTTGTTTTCGGTGGTGTCCCAGTGTTCGTCGCGGTAATTGACGCGCAGGGCGCCGCCGATATCCAGGCTGCTCTGGCCGTCGTCGCTGCGCCAGGCAATATGCGGG
>NZ_MOMO01000225.1:0-20987 GCF_009933855.1 Pseudomonas sp. SG-MS2
TGGGACTTCATCCGCCGCGACAAGGACCAGTGGTTCGAGCTGCTGCGCCCGGACGACGCGCAGCCGGACAAGACCTTCGACCCCAGGCTGCTGACCGTCTCGGACCTCACCGGTGCGTTCGTGCGCTTTGCCTTGCTCGATGCGCAGCGCCGGCCGATCATCGGCTACCAACCCGTCGGCAGCGACATGCTGCTGCGCCCCATCCGCCACCATGGGCAGATCGTAGGCTGGATGGCGCTGGCGCCGTTGCAGTCGGTCACCAGCGTGGGCGATCGGCTTTTCCAGCTCAACCAGTTGCGCTCCAGCCTTTTGATCGGCCTGGCCTGCCTGCTGGCCACTGCGGTGATCGCCTGGTGGCTGAGCCGCGCGCTGCTGCGTCCGATCCGTGAAGTGGCCAGTGCCACCCACCGCCTGGCGGCGGGCGACTATGCCATCCAGTTGCCGGTCCGTTCGGCCGACGAGGCCGGCCAACTGGCCGGTGATTTCAACCGCATGGCGGCCACCCTGGCCAGCAACGAACGCCTGCGCCGCGACTTCATGGCCGACATCTCCCACGAGCTGCGCACACCGCTGGCGGTGATGCGGGCAGAGCTTGAAGCCATGGAGGACGGCATTCGCCCGCTCGATGGCAATGCACTGCGTTCTTTGCAGGGCGAGGTAGCGGCCTTGAGCAAGCTGGTGGATGACCTGTTCGACCTGTCCTTGGCCGAGGTTGGTGGCCCGACTTATCGCCGCGAACGGATCGACTTGTGTGTGCTGTTGCCGGTGGTCGCCGAAGCCTTTGGCGCAAGCTTCGCCGAGCGTGGCCTGGCACTGCGCCTGGAACTGCCGGCGCAGCCGTTGTGGGTGATGGGCGACGAGTCGCGCCTTGGCCAGCTGCTGCACAACCTGCTGGAAAACAGCCGTCGTTACACCGATGCGGGTGGCCATACCGTGTTGCGCGCCTTCCAGGAGGGTGACCAGGTGGTGGTGCAGTGCGAAGACACGTCCCCCGGCGTCGACAGTGCCTCGCTGGCGCGCTTGTTCGAACGCTTTTACCGCGCCGAGCGCTCGCGCAATCGTGCCAGTGGCGGCACCGGCCTGGGCCTGGCGATTTGCCGTGGCATCGCCGAAGTGCATGGTGGCAAGCTCACGGCCAAGGCGTCGGCCATGGGCGGGTTACTATTGGCCTTGGCGCTGCCTGGCGCAGGCGAGCAGGCATGAGCCAGATTCTGTTGGTAGAGGACGAGCCCAAGCTTGCCGCGCTGGTGGCCGATTACCTGCGCGCGGGCGGCTACACGGTCGAGCACATGGCCGACGGCCTGGCGGTCATCCCGGCGATCCGCCAGGGCCATTACGACCTGATGCTGCTCGACCTGATGCTGCCGGGGCGCGACGGCCTGGATATCTGCCGGGAGTTGCGCGGTTTCAGCCATATGCCGCTGATCATGATGACTGCCCGCGTCGATGAGATCGACCGCCTGCTCGGCCTTGAGCTGGGCGCTGACGACTACATCTGCAAGCCGTTTTCGCCCCGTGAACTGGTCGCCCGAGTCAAGGCGGTGCTGCGCCGCGGTGGCATGCAGGCACCGAGCCTGGGCCTGGAGCTGGATACCCGGTCGTTTCAGGCGCGCTACAAAGGGGTGGCGCTGGAGCTGACGCCGGTGGAGTTCCGCATGCTTGCCGCCTTGGCGGCGCGCCCGGGGCAGGTGCTGTCGCGCGACCAGTTGATGAATCACATCTACCAGGACCACCGGGTGGTGGCTGACCGTACCGTGGACAGCCATGTGAAGAACCTGCGGCGCAAGCTGACTGCCATCACACCGGGGCATGACCCGCTCCGGTCGGTGTACGGAGTGGGGTATAGCCTGGAGTTCGAATAACAACGGGGCAGTTGCTTTGGATCTGAGGGGTGCCCCGTATTGGCGCGCTTCGCGATATCCGCCCTGCGTTGGTGCGAGGCCCGCGCACCTCAAGGCATGGCTACCTGCCTAATCATTAGCTTGCATACGAGTTGGCGTATTACTTGCTATCACTTTGCTACTGTGATGTCGCGTATGGTGAAGATAATGTCGCTTTCAAGTGGTTCCATGCAGTTGTCATCGGCTGAGAAGCATTGGCTGCCGTGGTTCGGAAAAACCGGCAAGCTCAGCATGCGCTGGTCCTGCGGGCTCAATCGATCGACTTATCCGGTCATCGAGCAGACGTTCGAAGCCATAGCCCAGACCCGCATGCAGTTGCTGCAAAGCTGGGCGAGAGAACAGTGGGAACACCTGGCGGAACTTGCTGAAAACCTTGGCCCGGCCCTGGCTCACGACCGCATGCCATTGCTGGACAAGCTCGCTCAAGCGAACGACTTCTCGGAACTGTTCATCATCGACACCAGTGGCACGGTTGTGTTGTCGAGTTGGGCGCAACGCAGTAACGGCCAACGCATCGGGCAACTGGGCGCCTTGGCCCAGGGGTTGAAGGCGCCGTTTTTGCACGGGCCCTACAGTGATCCGCTGACCTTGCAGATCGGCCCCTCGTCGTCGCGGTTTCACGACGAAGTCACACTGATGTTCTATCAGCCACTCAAAACGCATGGGAAGGTCTACGGCTGCCTCTGCGGCCGGGTGCCCAACGATGTATTGGGCGACCTGATCCAGCGCGAGGCCGGGCATATCTATGCCGAGTCCGGTGACAATTACCTGTTCATGGCGCAATCGCATTTTGACCCCGCTATCAAACCGGGTACCGCCCTGTCGCGCTCACGTTTCGAGGACGGCACCTTCACCCACGGGGAAAACCTCAAGAGTGGGGTGCATACGCCATGGAGCACCGTGCAGGTCCAGCGCCATACCGAGCTTGAGCTGCGCTTTACCGACCCTGCCACCCGAGAGCTTCATCCAGGCGTGCGGGAAACCATCCGCCAGGGCGCCAACCTGTTCGTGACTTACCCTGGCTATTCGGACTATCGCCATGTGCCAGTGGTGGGCAAAGGCGTCACATTCCAGTTGCCGGGCTCGCCGGACCGGTGGGGCATGATGTGCGAAGCCGATCTGGAGGAGGTCTACCGGCGACGCTCACTCAGCTACGGGTTGATGAAGCCGTACATCGCGATCATGGCCGGCCTGTTTGGTTGCAACTTCCTGGTGCAGCACTACGCGGGCTTGGCGCAAGGCATCAACGATGCGCTGCTGGCCGTGAGCATGCTGGCTGCCACACTGCTTTTCAGTGCGCTGGGGCCAAGGCGGCTCGCTGCCAGGTTCAATGGCATGACCGATGTACTGCGCACCATCGCCGAGGGCGAGGGCAACCTGCGCCAACGCCTGGACACCACGACCATGGCCAACGATGAAAGTGGCGACATGGCGCGCTGGATCAACAGCTTCATCGACCGTCTGGACTCGGTGGTGGGCCAAGTGGTCAAGGCCAGCCGCACGGTGGGCGCCACCAACCAGATGATGCTGGGGCGCAGCCACGAAGCGAGCGTCACCTCCACCGAAGTGGCCGAGGCGGTGCACCAGATGATGATCATCATGGAGGAGCAACTGGGCGAACTGCAGCAGGCTTCGGTCAGCGCAGAGCAGATGAAGCAGGCGATGGACGAGGTGGTCAGCCGGGCCCGTGAGCAGTACCTGGCGGTGCAGGCGGGCACCCAGTCGATTCGGGATGTGGTAGCGCGTTCTTCTTCCAGTGTGCAACTGCTTGACAGCAGGATGGCGCAGATCGGCAACATCAGCGGGCTGATCAGCGACATCACCAACCAGACCAACCTGTTGGCCCTCAATGCCGCCATCGAGGCCGCACGCGCGGGTGAGCATGGCCGGGGCTTTGCGGTGGTGGCCGATGAAGTGCGCAGCCTGGCTTCGCGCACGGCGCGCGCGGCCGACGATATCCGGCACATGGTCGAAGGCCTGCAGAATGAAACCCAGCAAGCCGTCAGTTTCATGGAGGAGGGGGTACATAACGTCGATGACAGTTTGCGCCTGGCCGAAGATGCCTCTTCGGAGAACGTACAGTTGCACCAGGCGGTAGAGAGCATGTTCCAGATCATTCAGCAGCTCAACCAGCGCAGCCTGGCCTATGGCAAGACCATCGAGCAGGTCAACCAGTCGTCCAGCGAAATGCGCCAGACGGCGGTGGTGCTGCAGAGCAGTGCCGAGACGGTGAAGGCCAATGCCAGCAAGCTGCAGAAGCTGGTCGGGCAGTTCGAGGTCAGCAGCGATACCGACAGGGCCGCAGCGGCTTGAGGGCCTGTGGAGCGCCCTGTTCTCGGCGCATCTGGCCGTCGTGCGCTATCATCCGCGGCCACGACCGGAGCAGCCCATGGCCAAAGACATCGAAAACCCCTGCGTCTCGCTTTGCCAGCTCAACAGCGAGCTGTGCGTGAGCTGTGGCCGAACCCGTGAGGAAATCCGCAAGTGGCGCGGCATGAAACGCCCGGAGAAGATGGCCACCGTGCAGCGCGCTGCGACGCGGATGAAGGCCATCGTCAAGAAAAACGCCAAGCGCCAGGGCAACGAGTGATTCACCCGCGCCCCAGCGTCTGGTTCCATCATTTATGATGTGTTCTACCTGATCAACCCCGTACCGAGTGGCACCATGAACCGTCGCAAGAAGATCAAGCAGTTGCTGCAAGCACACCAGAAAAAGGCCGCCGCCAAGCTGGCACCGCGAAACAAGCCTAAATACATCTGCAAGGCCGATCGGCTGAAGCTGGCGGCTGATGCCGGTACCGAATGCCTGCCAGTTCTTTGCCCGGAGCGCGACACTGTATGTTGAAGTCGCTATTGGCCATCGGGATTGGTGCCATGGTCGGTGCCTGGCTTCGCTGGGGCCTGGGCATGAAGCTCAATGCACTTTTCCCCGCTGTGCCGCCAGGTACCCTGCTGGCCAACCTCCTTGGTGGCTACATCATTGGCTTGGCCATCGCATTCTTCTCCGCATCGCCGTCGCTCAGCCCCGAATGGCGCCTGCTGCTGATCACTGGTTTTTGCGGTGGATTGACCACGTTCTCCACTTTCTCCGCAGAGGTCGTATCGCTTATGCAGGAGGGGCGTATTTCATGGGCTCTGGGCTCTATCGCTTTGCACGTCACAGGTTCCTTGCTGATGACTGGGGCAGGGTTGGCGACGTTCTACTTTATTAACGGGCGCTAATAATCTGAGTAATGCCCCAGCGGTTCCATTAGCATTGGGCGCTTATCGGCCGCCTGCCAGGTGCGATAAGCCCACTCCTGTCTTTTGAACCCGATGCCGCCCTCAATGACTGCCTTCTACCTCAAGTTCCTGATCACCCCGACCCTCATGCTGGCCATCTCGCTGGCAGCCAGGCGCTGGGGTACCCAGATCGGGGGGCTGCTCTCCGGGCTGCCGGTCACCTCGGCCCTGGTCATGTTGTTTCTCAGCCTCGAACAGGGGCCTGGTTTTGCGTTGCAGGCGGTGCCTGGCGCATTGGCGGGGTTGGCCGCGGTGCAGGCAACCTACCTGTTCTACTACCTGGTGACCCGGCGTGTGTCCGCTTTTATCGGCTGCATCACGGGCGTGGCGGTTTACGCGGCCACAGCCTTTGTGATGAGTCGCTTGGGCATGGTGGCGGTGTCAGTCTGCGTGACGTTGCTCCTGCTTACGCTGATCATCATCCTTACCTCGAACAATGCGCAGGCCGGTGCCGCGAAGGTTGTGCCGCTGCCTCGCTGGGTGATCCCCATGCGCATGCTCACGGCAACCCTGCTGTTGGTGGCGATCACTGCCAGTGCCCAATGGCTTGGGCCGGTGGCCAGCGGCCTGCTGGCACCCATCCCGGTGATTGCCTGGCCGCTGGCGGTGTTCGCCCATGTTCAGGGCGGTCACCAGGAGCTGGGTGCGATCGTGCGTGGCAATGCCATTGGCGCTGTGGGGGTGTTGGGCTTCTACCTGGCCGTGAAAAGCTCGATCGAGCCGCTGGGTACGGTAACGTCAATTACTGGCGCAGTGGTGCTGGCCGTGGTGGCAACGTTCGTGTTGGCAAGAATGCTAGGCAAACGTTGAGGCCAGGGCAGGCGTATGGGGTCATAGTCCTGCCCGCGGCTCCTTGCAGCATCTGCCAGTGGCATTTCATGCCTTTTGCTTGGCTGCTTTGAATTCAAGCGGCACGCTGCTCACCCTTGAGCATCTTTTTATGCGCTTCCATGGCTTGGCCCATTTCTTCCAGCAGATCTTTGCTCAGCAGCTTTTTCGCCGTGGGAAACAACTCGTCTTCCTCCTCTTCGATATGGTGTTCAAGCAACTCTTTCATCACTTTGACGCGGCCTGCGAATTCGAGGGTGCCGGTTTCGGTGTGCAGCAGGTCCGGCAACACCAGCGCATCGACCGTGCGGTGTTCCTCTTTTGCCTCGTAGTACATCTTCGCTTCTTCCTTGCCCCCGGCTTGTTTGATGGCCGGGTACAGGATCTCTTCTTCAAGCGCGGTGTGGATCTGCAATTCCTGCTCGATCCGATGCAGGAGTTCGGCACGCTTCTTGACGGCGCGTTCGGTGGTTGAAGACAGTTCGTCCAGCAGCTTTTTAACCAGTTTGTGGTCTTGAATCAGCAGATCGATAGCGTTCATGGTGCACCTCATCGCGGTTGTGGAATCACGGCCTTGCGGGTCAAAGAATGGGTTTTCCGCCCGTAACGGCATAGCGTGAGCCAGAGATGTAGCTGGCCTCATCGGAGCCGAGCAAGACGTAGATCGGAGCTACCTCAACCGGTTGGCCCGGCCGGCCCATCGGATAGCTCGACCCGAAGTTTTTCACCGCCTCATCGGGCATGGTGGCAGGGATCAGTGGGGTCCAGATCGGGCCTGGTGCCACACTGTTGACCCGAATCCCTTTGTCTCCCAGCAATTGGGCCAGCCCGGCGGTGAAGTTGGCGATGGCGCCTTTGGTGGTGGCATAGGCCAGCAGTTTGGGCGATGGGTCATCGGAATTGACCGAACTGGTGTTGATGATCGAACTGCCTTTGGGCATCGATGGCAGCGCCCGCTGGCAAATGCGGAATATGGCGGTGATGTTGACGTCGAATGTCATTACCCATTCGTCATCGTCGATTTCATCGAGGCTGTCGTGCGCCATCTGAAACGCGGCGTTATTGACCAGAATGTCGATACGACCAAACTGCTCCACGGTCTTGTCGACGATGTCGTAGCAGTGCTGTTTGCGCGCCAGATCCCCGGGCAGCAGCAGGCATTGCCGGCCCGCAGCCTGGACCCAACGGGCGGTTTCCTGCGCATCGTCGTGCTCATCAAGGTAGGCGAGGGCAATGTCTGCGCCTTCGCGGGCGTAGGCGATGGCGACTGCACGCCCGATTCCGCTGTCGGCGCCAGTGATCAGCGCTATCTTGCCGTTGAGTCGGCCGTTGCCGGTGTAGGTGTGCTCGCCACAGTCCGGGGAGGGTTCCATCTTGCGCTGCGAACCCGGGACGCTTTGCGGTTGGGAGGGAAACGGAGGGGTAGGGTAGTCACGCATGGTGCAAGCTCCTGCAGTTGGAAGGCTCATACCTGTTCGAAAGATGTGACAAGGGTTTGTTGGACGGGATCCGGTGTTTGAACGACGGACGGTTAGGCTGGGCATGGCGACTGAATTTTCGTTGTGCGCGCTGTTCTACCGCTGAAGCGCCTACCGCCACCCGGTATGGCTCAGCGAACACCAGGAGTCGCCACGTGCCTCGAATCATCACCCCTACCACCCCTGAACACGAGATCGATGAGCACAATGCGAGGATGTTCGGTTCGCCTAAGGAGCGGCTGGACTTCTACCGCAGGGAAATTCAGTACGAGACCACCATCCTGGCCAACCGCACCGATGCCTACCTGGCCGCCCAGTCGTTTCTGGTCATCGCTTACGTGTCGTCCATGGGCAACCTGAACCAGAGCTGGGGTGAGATGTTCACATTGCTGGTGCCCGCCTTTCTCGCATTGCTGGGCGTGATGAGTACGCTCAATGCATGGCCTGGCATTCGCGCGGCCTATCGGATCATCGATCACTGGCAGCTCAAGCAAAGCCATCTTCTGCTCAGTGAACCCATGATGGGCCTGGCCTATGACGAATCTCCGCTGTTTTGCGAGGCGGAAACCTCCCGTGCAGGGCATCGCAAGTCCCTGCTTTTTTCGCTGCGTACGCCTTGGATCTTTCTTGGGTTCTGGCTGTTGCTGGGCAGTTATTCGGTTTATATCCAGCTTGCATGATCAAAGCGCAGGCAAGGGGCATGCGTACATCAATGTTGGTGGTTGCACCGAAGCGATCAGCGGTGTTACACCAGATCTAATGTAGCCTACGGCCGTTTCTGCAAAGGCTAACCTTAGAACGGCATTTCTCAGCGCCCTGGAAGACTATTGATGCAGCAGCTGCCCCCTGACGAGACCATTCGTGCCGCACTCAGGAAATCCCAAGCCCGGCTGCACAGGCAGCACGAGCTGGTGGTCGAGTACGCGGTCATGTCGCTTAAATCCACCAACCTGGATGACGTGCTTGACCAGGCTTGCACACTGGTGGCCAAAGGCATGCACACCCGATTCGCCAAGGTCCTGATGCCGATTCCCGATAGCGACAGGTTTCTGCTGTCGCATGGGGTAGGGTGGGATGAGTCCGATATTGGCCACGCGACAGTGGGGGCCGACGAGGCCAGCCCTGCCGGGTTTGCCATTCAAACCTATCGGCCTGTGATTTCGAACCACCTGGGCCAGGAACAGCGCTTCAGAACGCCAGAATTGCTGAAAAAGTATGGTATCGAGCGTGCCATCAACGTGCCTATCAGGGGCGCATTGATGCCGTTTGGGGTACTTGAGGCAGACAGTAGCGATGGCGAGGATTTCATCGAAAGCGATCTGGTGTTCCTGGAAGGGATCTCCAACGTTATCTCCATGGCGGTTGAGCGGCTGACCGCTGGGGATGATCCTCAGCTGGCCGACCCCTATTCGGAAAGCATGCTCAACGCCAGCCCGGACTGTGTGAACGTGTTGTCCAGCAGCGGTCACATCGAGTTCATGAACGACGCCGGGTTGGCGTTGATGCATATCGCCGACCTGGCAGAGGTCAAAGGGCAGCCATGGTTGCAGCTTTGGCCAGCCGAGTCGGGCCCGGTCGTCCGGGAGGCTTTGGAAAAAGTTGCCAGAGGCGAGTCGACCCGCTTCGAAGGGTTCTGCCCTACCGGTCAGCAGGCGCCTAAATGGTGGGATGTCTCCGTTGCCCCCGTGTTGAGCGCCGATGGCCAGGTCGAAAAACTCATTGCGGTATCCAGAGACATCACCGAACGGCACCATTATGAGGCTCAGTTGCTGTCGCTGATCGATGCACAGAACTCCAGGCTCAGCAAGAACGACCTGCACCTGGAAGAAATCCATCACCGCGTCAAGAACAGCCTGCATCTGGTCAATACCCTGTTGCTATTGCAGGCGAACCTGACGCCGGATGCCGCGGTCAAGCTGCAACTGGAAACGGCAGCGGGTCGGGTTGTGACCATTGCCAGCGTGCATGAACGGCTCTATCAGACGGCCGATCAAGAGGTGCTTGCCGGCGACTACCTCGGAGCCTTGCTCGGTGACCTGGGTAGGGCACTGGCCGACCGGAAGATCGTCCTTGACGCTGACGCGTTCACCCTGCTGCCAGCAAGAATGGCGCCGTTGGGCCTGGTCATTTCCGAGCTGATCACCAATGCCTTGAAATACGGCAAAGGCACCATCGAGGTCAGCGTGCGGGATGCAGGTGACCACGCGTTGATCACCGTCACTGACGAGGGTGACGGTTTTCCCGAAAATTATCCCAAACCTAGCGGAACGGGCCTTGGCATGCGGCTTGTCAGAAGTTATTCAGGCTATGGCAGCTCGGCGATCTCGATTGATGGGGGCACAGATAAAAGCACCATTCACGTTCGCTTCAAACTCTGATGTTGAAGGCGGGGATGCAGGTATGCCTGGAATTCTCCAGTACCCTTGACTCGAGCGCCGCCTGCGCGGCACCCGATCCCGCAAACCCCGCCCGCTGCTAGAGCACTTTGTCCAGCGTTATCGGAAACGCTCTCACGCGTTTGCCGGTAGCATGGTAAACGGCATTGGCAACCGCCGCCGCGACCCCAACGACGCCGATCTCGCCTACGCCCTTGGAACCCAGGTCATTGACGATGTCGTCGTGCTCTTCCACGAACATCACCTCGATGTCAGCGATATCGGCATGCACCGGGATGTGATACTCGGCCAGGTTGTGGTTGAGGATGCGACCAAGTTCATGATCGGTTTGCGTCTCTTCCTGCAACGCCATGCCCAACCCCCAGACCACGCCTCCGAGGATCTGGCTACGGGCGGTTTTCGGGTTGACCACACGCCCGGCGGCCACCGCGCTGACCACCCGCATGACCTTGATCGTACCCAGGTCTTCGTCAACGTGTACCTCTACGAAGACGGCCGAATGGGTAGCGGTGGAGAACGGCTGGCGTCCGGCACCGGGCTCGGCGTCGATCTGCACCTGCAGCTCGCCGTCCTTGGCCGTTGCGGCGATGCTGGCGATGGCAATACGGTGTTTCCCCGCTTGCAGGTAGCCTTGCGCGAACGCCACATTCTCTGCCGGCGTCGCCGCTATTTCGGGGAAATTCTGGCGCGCGAGTTCCAGCACCTTGGTGCGCAGGATCTGGCAGGCCTGCTGCACTGCCGAACCCACCGAAGACACCGTGAACGAGCCGCCCTGTAACGGCGCTGTCGGTAGTGAGGAGTCGCCCAGCAGGAAGGTCACATCCTCGGGCAAGACCCCCGCAGCGTCCGCAGCGATCTGAGTCATCACGGTATAAGTACCGGTACCTATGTCAGTGGTGGCGCTACTGACAGTCAAATGCCCGTGGCTGTCGAAGCAGGCCTTGGCGCTGGCCTTCATCTGCAGCGCTTCCCAGACCCCGCCGGCCACGCCCCAGCCGATCAATTGGTTGCCCTCTCGCATGCTGCGAGGCTTTGGGGTGCGTTTGCCCCAGCCGAAGCGCGCGGCGCCCTGGTCATAACAGGCCAACAGCTCTTTGCTGGAATAGGGTTTGCCGTCGTTGCCATTGTGGCTGGCAAAATTGCGTCGACGCAATTGGAGCGGGTCGAGGTTCGCAGCGCATGCCAACTCATCCATCGCGCACTCCAGTGCGAGCACGCCGGACGCGGCACCCGGCGCACGCATGTCCAGCGGGGTATAGACGTCGAGCGGCGCAAGGCGATAACCGAGCGCAACGTTGTCGCAGTGGTAGAGCATGCCGCTCCACTCCACCAGGTGTTCGGTGAAGTCTTCGAAGCGCGATGTCTGGCCGAGCGCGTCGTGGGCAATTGCCAGCAGCTTGCCATCCGCCGCCGCACCCAGGCGCAGCCGCTGCTGCGTACGGGGACGATAGCCGAAGGTGAACATCTGCTGGCGTGTGAGGGCAAGGCGCACCGAACGTTTCAGGTGCAGGGCTGCCATGACTGCCAACGGCAACTGGTATTGCGGCCGCAGCCCAGAGCCAAAGGCACCGCCGACAAAGGCGGCGAGCACCCTGATGTTCTGTTTGGGCAGGCCGAACACCTTGTGCAGGTAGTCCTGACAGTTCTGCGTACCCTGGGTCTTGTCATGAATTTCCAGGGAGTCTCCAGCTTTGTAGAAAACGGTCGACGCGTGGGGCTCCATCGGGTTGTGATGCTCGATGGGCGTGTCGTAGGTGGCATCGACACGTACTGCGGCTTGAGCGTAATGCCCTGCGAAATCACCGCGCGGCTCTGGCGTTTGGGCGGGTGCCGGGTGCGTGTGGTCGAGCACCGCGAACAGGTCGGTCTGGTGCGGCTCTTCGCTGTAGTCGATGCGCACCAGGGCGCCGGCATGGCGGGCCAGTTCAAGGCTCTCGGCGACCACCAGTGCCAACGGTTGCCCGCTATACAGCACACGGTCGTTGAATAGCGGCCGGAACGGGGAGCCTTCGGCTGAGTCGGCATCGCTGTAGTCGTCGTCATAGCTGGAAATGCGTGGGCGATTGGCGTGGTGCAGCACCGCGACCACGCCGGGTAACTGCAGTGCCTGGCTAGCGTCGATCGAGCGCACCCGGCCGCAGGCGATGGTGCTCGATACCACACTGGCGTGAAGCAGCCCGGCCTCGGGGTACTCACCGGCGTACCGCGCCTTGCCAGTCACCTTGGCAACGCCATCCACGCGGTCCAGGGGTTTGCCCACCACATTGGTCGTCTGGGTCATGGCGTCGTCCTCTGAATGCTGGCGTCGCCTGCGGCTTCACTGAGCGCACGGACGATCGCACGTTTGGCGAGTTCCACTTTGAAAGCGTTGTGGCTCAGCGGTTTTGCCATCTGCAGCCATGCTTGGGCCGCGCGCGCGAAGAGGGCGTGGGAAGCCCTTTGACCTTGCAAGGTCTTCTCCACCGCTGTGTCTCGCCAAGGCTTGTGCGCTACGCCTCCCAGAGCCACCCGGGCTTCCTGGATGACGTCGCCATCGAACTTCAACGCGGCAGCGACCGATACCAGTGCAAACGCGTACGAGGCACGGTCGCGAATCTTCAGGTAGTGGGAGTGCTGCGCAAATTCAGCGGGTGGCAGTTCTATCGCGGTAATCAGCTCATCGGCTGACAGCTGGTTGTCACGCTCCGGCGTGTTGCCTGGCAGGCGATGGAAGTCGGCGAAGGGGATCAGCCGTGAACCGGCGCGGCCTTGCACGTGGACAACGGCATCGAGTGCTGCCAGCGCCACACACATGTCCGAGGGGTGCGTGGCAACGCAGGTATCGCTGGCGCCGAGAATGGCGTGGATGCGGTTGAGACCCGAGCGGGCAGGGCAACCGCTTCCTGGCTCACGTTTGTTGCAGGGGGTGCCGGTGTCATAGAAGTAATAGCAGCGCGTACGCTGCAACAGGTTGCCCCCGGTACTTGCCATGTTGCGCAACTGCGGTGATGCGCCTGCAAGGATGGCTTGTGACAGCAACGGGTAGTGCTGTTCGATCACCGCATTCCAGGCAAGGTCGGCGTTGCTGACCAATGCGCCAATCAAAACGCCGCCGTTGGCGGTGGGCTCGATGCCGTGCAGGTCCAGGGCGGTTATGTCGATCAAGCGCTGCGGGTTAACCACGTTCTCCTTCATCAGATCGACCAGGTTGGTGCCGCCGGCAATAAAGCGGGTGGATTCGTCCGCCATGTTTACCGCTTCACTGACCGATGCAGGCCTGCAGTAGCTGAAAGGGGTCATGGGTTCGGCCCTCCCTGAGGCTTGGCGGTCGCCTGCACCAGCGGCAATGCCTCTTCGACCGCAGCAAGGATATTGCTGTAGGCGCCGCAGCGGCACAGATTGCCGCTCATGTGTTCGCGAATGGCTTCACGGGTAACGGCGCGGCCTTCATGGGCCAGGCCGACTGCCGAACAGATCTGGCCGGGCGTGCAATAGCCGCACTGGAAAGCATCATGGGTGATGAAGGCACGCTGCATGGGGTGTAGTTGCTCGCCTTGGGCCAGTCCCTCGACCGTGACCAGCTCGGCGCCGTCGCACATCACGGCAAGGGTCAGGCAGGCATTGATCCGCTTGCCGTCGCGCAGCACCGTGCAGGCGCCGCATTGGCCATGGTCACAACCTTTTTTGCTGCCGATCAGATCGAGTTGCTCACGCAGCAGATCGAGCAGGGTCGTCCAGGGCTGGACGTGTAGCGACGTGCGTTCGCCGTTGAGTGTCAGGCTGATGGGATGCCCATCGACACCCTGTTGGGGGTTGGTGTTCATGGGAAAACCTCACGGTCAGGAATGCATTCGCGCAATCAAGTGCGTCTATTTCCTGCGACTGGAGGCTTTCGGCAAACGTTCAGGTTTTATTCGGGGCTTGCGGCAGTGTGCAGTCTCGGCCACTGCTTGACCGCAGGCTGCGCCATCCATGGCAAACGGCGGGCTTAACGCGTGGCGGCTTGTTCTTCTACCGAGGTGCCGAAGGAGACGTAGTACGCCAACCCCACGAAGATCGCCCCACCCACGGCGTTGCCCAGGAAGACTGCTGCAAGGTTGTGCACCAGCTGGCCCCAGCTCAGGTAACCGGCGAAGATCGCAGCCGGGATCAGGAACATGTTGGCCACCACGTGCTGGAAGCCGATAGCGACGAAGGCCATGATCGGGAACCAGATGCCGAGAATCTTGCCGCTCATCTCACGGCTGGCATACGCCAGCCACACTGCCAGGCACACCAGCCAGTTGCAGCCGATGCCCGAAACGAAGGCGTGGAGGAAGTCGGCGCTGGTCTTGCTGGTTGCTGCTGCCAGCGTCTTGTTCAGGTAGGCACCTTCAGTGAGCCCCAGCAAGTGGCCAAAGCAGTACGCCACGAACAGCGCGCCCAGCAGGTTTGCCACGGTCACCAGCAGCCAGTTGCGCGCGACGTCCACCAGGCGGATGCGCCGGGCGAACATCGCCAGGGGCAGGCTCATCATGTTGCCGGTGAGCAATTCGCCGCCGGCCAGGATGACCAGGATCAGCCCGATCGGAAATACCGCGGCGCCCAGCAAGTTGCCCAACGAGGCCCAGGGGGCAGGAATCATGGTACTGACATGGATGTGCAGCAGAAACCCCATTGAAATGAATGCGCCCGCCAGAAAACCCAGGATGAGCGTGGCGCGGGCGGGCAGGTGGGCTTTGCGGGTGCCGGCTTCGATGACCAGCTCGGTGATGCGGGAGGGCGTATTGACGGACATTTCAGTAACTCGAACACAAGGACGACGGTCACGCCGTGAGGCATGCAGCGGGTCGGGATTAACAGAGAGCGCGCAGGGCAGTTAGCGAGGTATTCAGAAGAAGGGCAAAACAGACAAGCTCGATCGACTTCGTAGAGCGGCGCACGTTATCTGAGGCAATTTGACGCAGTCAAATCGATAGGCTGGATGGTTTGATAGAGGCACTCGATGATGGGTGCTGTGAGGCCTGACGCGGCCTGTCGGTTTCGCTTTGGCAGACACGCCTGTGTATCACTCTGTATCAAGGCGCTTTGCCAAGCCACTTGCTTACAAATGCCTCGTTCTGCCGATACGTCACGGATACATGCCTCAGGCCAAATGAGCCAACCCGAATGAACAGCCCGACGGCCTGTAGTTCTGGCGCAATCGCCCTTGAGGCATGACCGCGCGGCTTGGCCGCGCACCTATCCGGAGAAGCACCATGTCCCGTATCCAGTTCCCCAACAAGACCCGCCTTGGCCTGCTCAGCATCGCACTGGTGGGCGGCATCAACCTGACCGCATCGGCCTTTGCTGTCGAAGCACTGCCGCAGGGCTACCAGCTCGCTGCTGCCGAAAAGGCCAGGGAGGGCAAATGTGGCGAGGGCAAGTGCGGCGCCGACAGCGCCCATGCCAAGGCCACCCAGACCGAAGGTAAATGCGGCGAGGGCAAATGTGGCGCCAGCGATGCCAAGGCCAAGGCTACCCAGGCCGAAGGCAAGTGTGGTGAAGGCAAGTGTGGCGATGCCTCGCGTGCCCCATCTGTAGCTGACTGAGCCAGGCCAGGACTGACCACCAGCGCTATCCTCCCTGCGCTGATAGGCCCGGGAGGGTGGTCGCTTCAAGGAGCACGCCATGAGCACATCCCTTCCCTTGCAAGGCGCCGGCCTTGGTCTGCGCCGGGCGCTGCTGCCTGAGTTGCTGACCATGGCCCCCGGTGCCGTGGACTTTCTCGAATGCGCCCCTGACAACTGGATCGGTGTAGGCGGCAGTTATGGCAAAGGCCTGGAGCGCCTGGCTGAGCGTTTCCCGCTGGCTTGTCATGGTTTGTCCCTGTCGTTGGGCGGGCCTGAGCCTCTGGATCGCGCTTTTCTACGGCAGATCCGCGATTTTCTCGACCGTTATCGCGTGCCACTGTTCAGCGAGCACCTGAGCTACTGTAGCGATGACGGTCATCTCTACGACCTGATTCCCATGCCCTTCACCGACGAAGCCGTGCGCCATACCGCTGAGCGCATCCATCAGGTGCAGGATGCGCTCGGGCGCCGCATCGCGGTGGAAAACATCTCCTATTACGCTGCACCGTACCAGGCGATGAGCGAAATCGAGTTCCTGAGCGCCGTGCTCGAAGAAGCCGGCTGCGACCTGTTGCTTGACATCAACAACCTGATCGTCAATGCCTGCAACCACCGCTATGACGCTGCCGATTTCCTCGCCCGCGTGCAGGCCGAGCGGGTGGTGTGCCTGCACGTGGCCGGGCACTACGATGAAGCACCGGATCTGAAGATCGATACCCACGGTGCGAGCGTGAAGGAGGACGTGTGGCGCTTGCTGGCCCGTGCCTATGAGCATTTGGGTGCTGTGCCGACCCTGCTGGAGCGCGATTTCAACCTGCCGCCGCTGGCCGAACTGTTGCTTGAGGTGGATTACATTCGCGACCTGCAAACCGCTGCAAGCGCGCCGCAGGTGCGCCATGGCTGATACCTTGCGCGAGCAGCAGATGCGGATGGCCCGGTTCATCCGTGACCCGCAGTCCAACCCGCCGCCACCGGGCATCGAGGCGCGGCGCCTGGCGGTGTATCGGCGGCTGTTCTTCGGCAATGTGCTGTCGCTGCTGGCCGGCAGCTTTCCGGTGCTGCAGGCTAGCCTGGGGCCTGAGCGGTGGCTGGCGCTGATTGAAAGCTTCTACGCCAACCATCGCTGCCAGACGCCGCTGTTCACCGAAGTGGCTGGCGAGCTGGTCGAATACCTGCAAAACCGTGCCGACCAGCCGGGCTGGGTGGCCGAACTGGCCCATTATGAATGGATCGAGACGGTGCTGATGCTCAATGATGGCACAGAGCAGGCGCATGACCCGAACGGTGACCTGCTTCAGGGCGTACCGTTATTGTCCTGCCTTGCTGCACCACTTGCCTACGCATGGCCGGTCAGCCATATCGGCCCTGGGCGTATTCCACCGCAGGTGCCGACAACGCCGACCCTTCTGTTGGCCTGCCGCGGCGCAGACCACAAGGTGCATTTCTCGCGCCTTGCGCCGCTGGCCCACGCGTTGCTGGTGTCTTTGCAGGAAAGGCAAGTGAGCGGGCGTGAACACCTGGCGGGGTTGGCAGCACGTGCCGGCATCGAACCGGGCACCATTGAAACCTTGGGACTTGAACTGTTGATAAATCTCAAATCTCAAGGCGTGGTGCTCGGGACCACACTGCACGAAAGACCCATGAGGCTTTGATTCCAACCACAATCAGCGGCGATAGTAGTGGTGATCGGCTTCGTAGCGGTGGTGCATGGCCCGCTCATGGCGGCGCTGCCAGTCGCGGCGGCGTTCCGCTTCACGGCGCGCCTGCTCACGGCGCCATTGGTCGCGCCGCCATTGGTCACGACGCCAGTCGTCTCTACGGTCGTGCCAGTGGCCGTCGCGCCGGTAACGGTCATCATGGGCAAGCAACGTAGCGGGTTGCGCGGCTGCTACGCTCGCCAGGCTCGGCCAAGGGCTGTGGGCGCCCTCGATGTGGGCCTGAGAAGAGGTGGCCTTGGTTGCGAGCAGCGGCATTGACGCCTTCGCCGGTGTTGCAGATGCCGAGCCCATTGCCGCGAACGCGAACAGGCCCAGGAGCACTATCCGTGGGACATGGATTTTCATGAGCGAAGACAACCTCTGATAGACATTGGGACGTTGGGCCATGGCGTCGCGGGCAAACCCTGAGGGAGCCGGCAATCTTCATCTGCCTGTTCACATAGACCTTCAAACCGAAAAAAGTTCTAGAAAACCGCAACTTGACTCATCAGTGGTGCAACGCGGGGTGCTGGTTCAAGGGCGTCATCGGCCACCAGCAACGGTATACTCCGTACCTTTGCCAGCGCCCCGGAGACAGCCATGCGGCAGGTTTTACTCATCGTCGATGTACAGTCCACCTTCAGCCCGCCCGAGTGGCTGGTCGATGGTGTGCGCGCGTTGTCTGCGACGATCCCGACCATTGCCTCGGTCCAGTTGCATGATGAACAGGTCACGCCGTTCGAGCGGCAGCTTGGCTGGCACCCTGCAGCAGAAGACGAGTGCCTGGTCGAGGCTGACAAGGTCTTTGTCAAACAGGGTTACAGGCAGACTGCCGAGACCATCGAGTACATCAGGGGGCTGGGCGCGGAGCGGGTGTTGGTCTGCGGGTTGCAGACCGAGACGTGCGTGCTTGCCGCCGGCTTTGCCCTGTTCGACGAAGGGCTCATGCCGACGTTGATTACCGACCTGACGGTGGGGTCTTCCCTGGATCGTTCAGGGAAAATGGGCATCGAGCTGTGGAAGCATCACTTCGGTAATGTCATCACCCGGGCTCAGGTGCTGGCCGAAGGTTGCGTCTGACACGGTCCTGACCGGTCGCTGATCCACACGAGCGGGCGCGATGGCTCAGCGCTGGCCATGCGCTTGAGTGTTTCTGAATCGAGCAAGGTGCTTACCTGGCCGACCATGGCAAGCAGGCGATCGGCGAAATCTGCGCTGATGATGCCGCTGTCTTCCAGGGATATTCCATGACCTTCGTGCTGGATCGCCAGGTGGTAGTGGCTCACGCCCTGGTCGTTTTCGCTGCTGGCCAGCGTCACGATGCAGCTTGGGCCGAGCAACCTGGCCAGGCGTTGCTGCACCTGCTCCAGCAGCGGGGTGGGTAGTTGTTCTTGCAGCATGAAGGGGTACCTGCCAGGCGAGTTCTAGGGTGAGTCAGCTTAGGCAAACGGGCTGTCAACTTGGGTTAAGCCGGGGTAAAAGCGGGTAAGACCCGCTTCCCGTGAAGCGGCCTGCTCGCGACCGCTGCCGGCACGACACAACCCCGCTCCTGGATAAGTCAGAAGGTCTGCCCCAGCGAGAACTGGAATATCTGCGTCTCGGCGTTCTCCGGCTTCTTTACCGGTGTGGCAAGGCTGAACGTCAGCGGCCCCATGGGGCTGTACCAGGTCACGCCGACGCCCAGCGACACCGCCAGCTGGTCCAGGCCCACACTGCCGCAACCCTGCGTGGTGGACAGGTAGCACGTGTCGGAAAACACGTTGCCCGCGTCCACGAACACCGAGCTGCGAAGCTGGCGCTGGTCTTTGATGAAGGGCATCGGGAAGATGTACTCGGCGCCGCCGGTCACCAGGATGTTGCCGCCCAGTGCATCGGTATCGCGGTCGGAGTAATAGGCTTGACCGGCACTTGCATAGGTACCGGTCGCCGGCGTATTGCGCGGGCCCAGCGAGCCATCCTTGAAGCCGCGTACCGAACCCTGGCCACCGGCTGTGTAGTTCTCATAGAAGGGCAGGCCCTCGGTGGAGCCGTAGCCATCCCCGTAGCCCAGGCTGGTATGCAGGCGCAATGTGGTGCGTTCGCTCAGCGGCAGGTAGGTCTGGCCGCTGTAGTCGAGCTTGTAGAAGGACAGGTCGCTGCCTGGCGTGGTGGCCATCAGCGTCAGGCTCTGTGAGTGGCCACGGGTCGCCAGCACCCCCTTGTTCAAGGTCGACTCCGACCAGCCGATCGAAGCCTTGAGGTTGTTGAAACTTTCGCCCTCGCGCTGGATGAAGTCATAGATCTCGTCGGCGCTATAGGTGCCGGGGGAGATGTCATCGTGTTGCAGGGTCAGGCCGTAGGTCAGGCGCGACGTTTCGCTGATCGGGTAGCCCAGGCTCACGCCCGCGCCATAGCTGTTGATGGCGTAGTAGGAAACGCCGTCATCGTAGTAATCGCTGTAGTCGGTGCTGCTGTAGAACAGGTTGTAGCCCAGGCTCACGCCATCTTCGGTGAAGTACGGGTTGGTGAAGCCGAAGTTGTACTTGGTCTGGTATTCCGAACGGGTCAGGCCGATGGACACCTTGTTACCAGTACCGAGGAAGTTGGTCTGGCTGATCGAGCCGCCCAGGATCAGGCCGGCGCTCTGGGCGAAGCCCACGCTGGCGGTGATCGAGCCGGATGCCTGCTCTTCGACGCTGTAGTTGACGTCGACCTGGTCGTCGGTGCCCGGCACTGGCGGGGTCTCGACGTTGACTTCCTTGAAGAAGCCCAGGCGCTCCAGGCGGGTCTTGGACTGGTCGATCAGGTAGGTCGAAGCCCAGCCGCCTTCCATCTGGCGCATTTCGCGGCGCAGCACTTCGTCTTCGGTCTTGGTGTTGCCGCGGTAGTTGATGCGGTTGACGTAGGCACGCTTGCCCGGGTCGACCACGAACATGATGTCGACGGTGTGGTCTTCGTCATTGGGCTGTGGCACGCCGTTGACGTTGGCGAAGGTATAGCCTTCGTTACCAAGGCGGCGGGTGATCAGCTCGGACGTGGTGGTCATCACCTTGCGCGAGAACACCTGGCCCGGCTGCACCAGCAGCAGCGACTTGACCTGGTCTTCCGGCACTTTCAGGTCGCCCGACAGCTTCACGTCACGAACGGTGTACTTCTCGCCTTCGTTGACGTTGACGGTGATGTAGACGTGCTTCTTGTCCGGGGTGATCGACACCTGGGTGGAAGCGATGTCCATGTTGATGTAGCCGCGGTCCAAGTAGTAGGAACGCAGGCGCTCCAGGTCACCGGAAAGTTTTTCGCGGGCGTACTTGTCGTCATTCTTGAAGAACGACAGCCAGTTGGTGGTCTTGAGCTCGATCAGCTGCGCCAGCTCTTCATCATCGAACACGGTGTTGCCGACGACGTTGATGTGCTGGATGGCAGCGACGGTGCCTTCGTTGATCTTGATCTTCAGGGCAACCCGGTTGCGCGGCTGCGGCACCACCTCGGCGTCGACCTCGGCCGAGTAGCGGCCCTGGGCCACGTACTGGCGCTGCAGTTCGTTACGCACGCCTTCGAGGGTGGCACGCTGGAAGATCTCGCCTTCGGCCAGGCCCGACTGTTTCAGGCCCTTCATCAGGTCTTCGGTGCTGATCGCGTTGTTGCCTTCAATCTCGATGCTCGACACCGACGGGCGCTCGACCACGTTGATGATCAGGACATCGCCGTCGCGGTTCAGCTGGATATCCTGGAAGAAGCCGGTCTTGAACAGCGAACGGGTCGACTCCACCAGGCGCCGGTCATCGGCCTGATCGCCCACGTTCAGGGGCAAGGCACCGAAAACGCTGCCGGCGGATACCCGCTGCAGGCCGTTGAC
>NZ_MOMO01000226.1:0-1653 GCF_009933855.1 Pseudomonas sp. SG-MS2
CAGTCGGTACTTGGCCGTGGCACGGAGGGTGACGAGGCGGGGGCGGCGTTCTGGGCCAATGCGCTGCAGAGCGGCACGGCGACCTATCAGGACATCGCTGCATCGATCGCCAAAGCCGCTGCGGGCAACAGTGCAGAGTCAGCTGCCGCGAAGAAGTCGGCAGAAGACTACCTGCACAGCCTCGGCGTTCCGGGCTACGCCACGGGCGGTCTGATCACCGGGCCGGGCACGGGCACGAGCGACAGCATCATCGCCAGGCTCTCGAACGGCGAATACGTCATGAGTGCCGATGCGGTGCGCATGTTCGGTACCGGTCTGCTCGATCAGATGAACGCCGGGCGCCTGCCGGCGTTCGCCCAGGGCGGTCCGGTGCTGGACATCCCGAGCCCGAACCAGGTCTTCGGGTCGAGTCGAGCGGACGTGATGAGCGGAGGTAGTGACAACGGAGCGCTACTGGCCAAGTTCGAGCAGCTGCTCGAAGCAAACAAGTCGCAACGCTTCCAGATCGCCAAGTACGCCCAGCAGGTCGCTCAGCTGCTTCAGAAGTGGGATGTCGAAGGCGCGCCAAAAGAAAGGGATTACGCATGAGAGTGATCAAACCGATTGTGATCGGCGAAGCCCAGTTGGTCAGCAGCAATGTGCCGGAAACGGATTATCCGGCCTGGGCTGCAGCGACGGCCTACACCAAGGGGCAGCGGGTGATTCTTGCCCATGTCGTCTACGAGGCTCTGGTCGACGTGCCTGCTGGAGTGAAGCCGGGGGATGAGGTGGTCACCGCCGAGGCCCCAGCCAAGTGGCTTGAGGTTGGAGCCACAAACCGCTGGCGAATGTTCGACAACAAGGTCGAGTCGTTGACCACCAATCCTGGGTCGGTCGAGGTCACGATCCGCCCGGGTGCGGTAGTCAACTCGCTGGCCTTGTTCAACCTCAAGGGCCGGTCGGCCACCGTCTCAATGGTCGACCCGCTCGAGGGCGAGGTGTACCGGAAGGAAGTCAGCCTCATCGATGCCGGGGTGACCAATTGGTACGACTGGTTCTTCGAGCCGATCGGTGTACGCACCGACCTGGTTGTGCTCGACATGCCGGCGTATGGGTCGGCTGACATCGTGGTGACGGTAGAGGCTGCCGACGAAGCCGCCGTGGGGCACATGGTCATCGGTGCGGTGAAAACCATCGGTGTGACGCTCTACGGCAGTTCTGTCGGGATCACCGATTACAGCCGCAAAACCACCGACGACTTCGGCAATGCCACCGTGATTCAGCGTTCGTATTCCAACCGCGCCGAGTTCGACGTGTCGCTCGAAACCTCCGAGGTGGCGCGCGTGCGCCGGCTACTGGCCGAGTTGCGAGCCACACCCGTGGTCTGGATCGGCGAGGAAAGCTACGAGGCCACCATCCTGTTCGGCTTCTACAAGGACTTCCAGATCGTGTTTTCAGGGCCGACCGTGTCCGACTGTTCCATTACTGTTGAAGGGGTTATTTGATGGCTCTCCCACCCATTATTCCTGACTTACCACCCGCCCCATCTCGCAGCGATGGCCCGGCGGGTTTCACGGCGAAAGCGGACGCGATGATTGCGGCCCTGCAGCCGGTGGTGACCGCCCAGAACCAACAAGCAGAGTGGGCGAACGCTACAGCTCAACAAGTCCATGA